>JAPLKI010000022.1:300000-470976 GCA_026388155.1 Elusimicrobiota bacterium | reverse complement strand
GCGGAGAGGAGGCTCCACCCCTCAATACGGGGTGGAGGGGGACCACGGGAGGCCGTCTGATGGCCATAGGCCCTGATACGGCACCTGCGCAGGCATTGGGTCCCCCACGGGTCTGGGGCGAAGGGCAATCCGCCGGCAGGACCCCCGAACTTGCAGCCACGACACATATAAATCCCACCGCTTGTTGCACTAGCGATTTGAACTCGTGTAAGGACGCGCGCCGCGAATAAAGCTCGTCGCAGCGGATTGTCCGGAACTTTATTTTGTCAGGGGCCTTAATATAGGGGATTAACAGGTGAAGGCCGGCCTTATTTTCTGCGCCCGGTCATCTTTTCTATATTAATTGAAACGCAGGCCACGCCAGCGGCCGCTTCTTTTGAGATGGGATTGTCGCCGGGAGGTTTTCCGAGACGAACGTTAAAATAAACCAGAAACCTCCTCAGTAATTCAAACCGCTCCTCAATATCTTCAACTATCCTGGCCTTCCCAGCACAGATAACCGATTCAAACCGGTATTTGCAGCCCTCCTCCGGGTGATGCGGTTTCACACGGTCAGGATGACGGGAGACCACAAAACAGACGCGCGGATTCGCCCTTATGAAGTCCAGCTTACGGCCCGTAATAGAACAGTGAAAAACTATGCGGCCGTCCAGAACAGCGTAAGAAACCGGCACGCCGTACGGTTCCTCCCCCCGGCTTAAGCAAAGACAGCCGGTATCCTCTTCGGCTAGAACCCGCTTCGCTTCGCTCTCCGGCATCGCTGTTTTGCCTTTTTCGCTCATATGGGTCCTCCGGCATTTTGCCGCTTATTTTTTGGTAATTACTTTAAACACTCTGCTGTCGACTATTTCGGTCATGTTTTCGCCGCTGACGGTTAACGGAGTGAAAACCGAGATCGCGTTTGTTTTGGGAACGGTAATGGTCTTCTTGAGCGTAAGCTTGCCGCTCCCTTTCTTTACTGGTTCAACGATGCTGGCGATGGAAGAATTATCCCCCGCCTGGATAACCAGTTCAATTGCTCCGTTCTCCTGTTTAAGCGTATATTTGACCGCTACCTCAATATCCAGACTTTTCCCCGCCTCAAGCAAAGTATTGATATCCGGCGATATGGAAATGATCTTCACCTTATTGCTTCCAAACCCTGAACATCCCGCTAAAACACCCATTATCCCGGCCAAAGCTATCACCGCCAACCCGCTGTTTTGATTTTTCTTCATGTTTTAATCTCCTTTAGTTTTATCAATATTCTCTAAGGCGAAATTGACTCCGCCTCTTTTTCTATATAATTCTCCATCACCCAGCGGGTGAAAGGAAAACTGCTGGTGAAGGCCGGGCTGACGGCGTTGAGTATGTGCACGCTGTACTTGTCGCCCTGCACCACGAAGTCCTGCAGAAGCTCAAGCGTTTTGGTGTTTAAAAGCTGCGCCCGTATGCCGGGCTTGCTCCAATGCCGGAATCCCGCGGCGTCCAGGTCGCGCACCAGTTTTTTTCCCAGCCCGATAAAATACGGCTTGCAGTATTTGCGCATTTCCTCAAAGGCCAGGTTTCTGAATCCGAAGGAATTGGTTAGGAAAAGTTTGGCTTCATAATACATCACAGCCAGCGCCTCGCCGGGGCGGAAATTCTCCAGTCCCTTATAATTCTCTCGCCAGAAAGCCGGTATAGCCGTGGGGCCTATCTTCACGGTCCCTTCAGCGGTTACGGTAAAATGGACTCCCAGGAACGGGTTTCTGAGATCGGGGACCGGGTAGATGTTCGTGCGGGCCGGTTTCGCGCCGCCTTCATATGTAAGGTATATACCTTTAAAGGGGATTATTACGTAATCCTTCGAATAACCGAAGTCCCGCGCTATTTTATCGGCATATAGCCCCGCGGCGTTCATGATCTTTTCGGCTTCAATGAGCTTTCCGGCCGAGGTTATGACCGTGTTTTGGCCGGCCCTGGCTTTGTAGCCTTCGGAAAAGCGTATCTCGACGCCGGAGTTCAAAAGGCTGTTTTTTATATGCGCATTTACTTCCACCGGGTCCACCGTGGCAGTGGAAGGTGAATAAAGGGCGTGTTTAAAGGTCTTCGCGTTAGGTTCTATTTCCGCCAGTTTTTTTTCGTCTATAAGCCGCACGTCCACGCCATTGGCTGCTCCGCGCTTTTGCAGTTCGTAAAGCCCGCTTAATTCCGCCTCATCAGAGGCGACAACGACCTTTCCGCACTCATTGAGCCGCAGGCCGTTGGCCTTGCAATAGGCCCTCATAAAGAGGTTGCCGTCCCGCGTGAACCGGGCCTTCAGGCTGTTAGCAGTATAATAAAATCCGGAATGCAGAACCCCGCTGTTGCGTCCGCTGCTGTGACAGGCGACGTCCGGCTCTTTCTCAAGCAGGATTATCTTTTTATCGGGGAACCGCTCTTTAAGCTGTTTGGCAAGCGCCAGGCCGATAATCCCCGCTCCGATTATAAGGTAATCCGTTTTCTCAGTTTGCATAGTATATACGGCAGTGAATAGAGAATAGAGAATCGCGATTAGGGAAGGAGTTCTTTATTGAAATATTTCTCCTGCCGTCCATTTTATCTATAATACCAAAAGCGGCGGTATTTTTAGTAATTTTTAGAAATCCCCCCATGAGTGCCGCCCCTGCTCCGGTCATTTCATCCACAAAGGTTCAAGGTAGGCATCCTGCCTGCGGCATCCTTTGGACAGTTTCAGGAACTCAACAAGGAGTTTTTCCTTATCTCCGGGGGTAGCTGTTTTCAGTTTCGTCTTCAAGCGGACAAACCGGATAATATCTTTTCTTATTTTTGAAAAATCAGCCAAAGCCGCCGCCGTCTTTTTCTTTTTAAACTTTACCAGGGCCGTATTCGCATAGATCCAGGGGGAACAGGAAGCTGTAACAAGCCCGCGCAACTCCTCTTCCGCCTGGCCGTATGCCCCTCTTTCCCTGAGCGCTTCGGCAAGGAATATTTTGGCCTCCAAATCCCACGGATCAGCCTTGCGCGCCGCCATCAGGTCTTTAACGGCGCCCCTTGTATCGCCCAGCATCAGGCGCGCGGCCCCGCGCCAGCCGCAGGCGTATTTAGCGCCGAGAGCCACTCCGAAATCCAGATCTTCCAACGCCTCACGGAAGCGTCCGCTTAACAAAAGAAATTCCCCGCGCCATGTCCGTATCTCTCCGACAAAACCCGGGCAGTTCCGAATGGCTTTTTCAAAATATTCAAGTCCGGTCTTTCTCCGGCCCCGGCAGAAAGCTATTTCCGCCAGCCGGCATAAGGCGGGCCAATACCCCGGGCAGGCTTCCAGCACAGCGATAAAATCACTTTCTGCCCTGGAATATAAAGGCGGCCTGGAACCTAAATATATCTTCCCCCGGTTAAACAGCATCCAGCCGCGCTTTCCTAACTTTTTGGCGTCAAGCTTTGCGTAATACCCGAGCGCCCTTGCCAGAAACCCCTCCCGTTGCTCCGACAGGAATATCTCCTCGCACAGCCTGCCCATGTAAAAATACCGCCATTCGGCAAGTTCAGGCCCGGCCCGCATAGCGGACAATTCTCTCAGATATCTTTCGCACTCCTTAACGGATATCGCGCCATGCATAGTGAACAGGTTGTAAAAGAGAAACTGGTTTTCCAGCGCCGCGCCCGCGTTATTCAGGCGTTCCAGCGCCTGGAAAGCTTCTTTATATTTTCCCGCCGACACGAATTTTAAAGCGGCTTTTTTCCACCGGGAATTTTCAGCGGCCCCGTCCTTTTCGGCGATTAACACCGGGACTGACATTTTCATGTCTTTTTTGAATATTTTTACCGCTATTTTCCGCGCGCAACCGGGATTTAAAACCCGCAAAACCCGGAGAAGGCTGCTGCGCGTTTCCGGGTCGTTCGGTTTAAGGGCGGCGGCCCTGCGGGCGTGAAGCAATGACTCCCTGAACCTGCCTCTGTTAAAAAGCAGGTTCGACAAGACCGCATGGGAATGATAAACCTCCGGATTCAGTTTTATTGATTCCCTTGCCGCCTTTTCGGCCTCGGCATAGAAACCGTCTTTTTTCCGCATAAGCGCGAAGTTAAGCCAGTATTGATAAGCCGCGTTTCCCGGCGGAAAAAGTTTTTCCCGGCTTATTGCGCCAATTGCGGCGACACCCTTCTTTTCGCCGAGAAATTTGTCTTCAGTTTCCATATATTTTAAATTGCCCGCTTACGGGAACATTAAGGAGTTCTCTTTACCTGAAATTATAATACAAAAATGTGAAGCGGGGCGACCTGGCTGCCGGAGTGATCCTATTTTTCACCGGTGGCCGATTTTCAGGCAGCGGTCAAAGGACCTACGTTCCATATAGGATATTTGCCGTTAAAAAAAGGGCCTTTCGCCTCATACAGGATAGAGCGGATTTTAGTTAAACTTTGAGTAGAGAAAGTATAAGGAGACAAGTAAATGCAAAAAACAGCGTTACTGGCGGTTATTCTTAGCATCGCATCCCTCGGCTGGGCCGCAACTTCTTCCGAGCTTCGGGATATTAACATTCAAACCATCAAACAGACTGCTGCGCAGGTTCCCAATGCCGTGCCAACCCGCTTAAGCGTGAAGATCTCCCCTGTGGTTCCGAAAAAAGCGGACATGAACTGGAAGAACATCCGCCTTAACGCGGCAGACGGCTCTTCAATAATGATAGCTTACAATCCCTTGAGCCTGGGCTCCGAAATAATAGCCGCCCCGCTCTGGATCACCGTGGCAAATCCCAAATTCACTGGCACGGAAAAAGTGCGCGCCGTCATTATGAACTATTACGACTCCTCGGTTATGGCCGCCAATACCTTACAGGGCACCCAGAACATAGACCTGAAATACAACGGCCAGACCTTTCAGGCCGAAGGCCAGCGGGTTCAGATAATGGAAAGCCATATCGGCTACGGCTACAACTTCAGGCAGGAAATTGCGGTGGTGGTTGACGGCAATTGGCTCATTGACCCGGTCAACGGCACACATAACTTCAAATTCAAAATGGGCTGGTGATCAAAGGGGCGGGGCGCAAGGTGGCGCGCCGCCGTTCTGGGAACGCAAAAGGAAAAGTGTATGGAAACAACATTGAACGACCCCGATGACAGGAATAATAAACGCTTTGGAGAGCGCTCCATAATCCGGATACTCCGTGAATCTTCCGGCGGCAGCGCCGCGCCGGGCGCGCCAGGCGAAAAGCGGTACGCCTATATGTGGGTATTCAGCCCGCGGCACAGGCCGGACAGGAAGTGGCTGCGCAACTCCTCTCTCCAATGACACGGGAAATCAGCCCGCTGAAATACCGGGCTGATTTCCCGGACGAACTTAAGGCATAAACTTTCCTAAAATTCCATTTTCTATTTCTTACATTTTCAATCATAAATTCCTTGTAAAGGATGCCGATCCGTCTGACTGCGGCAGTCTTGTCAGGGCAACTTTCACTTTTTCGCGGCATAGGACCTTTGGCACTTGCAAACCGGCTGATTTTGGCTTACTATTGTGTATGCGGGCGCGGATTTTATTGTTTATGTCCAAATTATCTGATAAAACGGCCTTTCTGGCGCTAGCGGCGTCTTTTGCTTTTTCGTTCCAGTCTTTTAGCTTTGCCGGTGATGAGGCAAGCCGGGAGATAAAGAATGATGCGGCGCGCGAAATCTCATTTGACCGGAATGTAAAGGAACCCTCGTTTGAATATAAACCGGTCAGTTTACCCGGCGGCGGGATCGCTCACGTTTACATAGTGACATTAACCGATTACTCACTTTCTTCGGCCCAGTCTTTGGTAAAAAAACTTGTTGAAGACTCCAAAAACAGAAACCTGGTAAAAGGCGGTGATAACATCAAATTCCTGGTTACTGGCCACGGTTGGCGCGCTGTTGCCGAGGATCACCTGCAGTATGCCGCTTTTCTCAGCAAGGCAAGCGCCTCCGATATCGGCATTATCCTGAATTTTCCCGAATTCCGCTCCAACACCCAGTCGTTTATCTGGCATTCCTGCAATGTTTCAGCCGCCAGAAAGACCGCCGCGCTGGTGGCGGCCATAAATACCACCCCCGGCGCCGTTACCTGGCTGATGTACGGTGAAAGCGCAATGGCCGAGATCATAGTGAGGATGTACGATGAGGCGGACAGCGGAATAAAAAATTTATTAGCCGTTAAATCCAATGCGGTGGTGGACTCATATCCTTTTTCGGCCTGGCCGTTCGTACCTAGAAAGGTGAATGAAAACTGGCTGAAACAGCTTGGCGGTTCTTTATACGTTAATCACACTATATTCGGCCATTGGAGCAACAAATTAAGGGGCGGCCCGCAGGTTGTTAATATCTGCATTGCGCCGCGGGGACAGGCCGTCGGCCACGGCCAATATGAAAACCTGCCCGAGTCTATTGAACTTGAGCGGATGGAAGTTTCGGGAGCTTCTTTGGAAAGCCTGACCGCATACGTCAAAGGCGCCGGGCCGTGCGAGGACGCACGAGATGAGGCAAATAAAGCGGCTCAGCCGGCCTTAGGCATTGAACGTGTTGAAGAAATGACCAGAGACGTGCAGTGGTAGCTTAGATGAATAGGCTGAAGGCTGAGGGCTGAAGGGTCAGAACTTCAAATTTATAAGGGAATTTTACAAACTTCAGCCTTCAGCCTAACGCCTATTTCTTTAATCCCACTTCATCAGATTGATCCGTTTAAGTATAACGGTAAGCAGCACGGCGCAAAGCAGGCAGCTTATCACACCCGTCTTTATCCTGCCAAGCACAAGCCACCCTATCCCGAATAAACTGGAATAAATACATACAACGGTCAACCCCCAGTCCGTGAATTCCGCCATGCCGATCTTGACGGGATGCACGTCGGGGCACCGCTCGGCAAGCTTGCCCCACCAGCCCGAAGGCCTGACCCTTCTGTAAAACTTTTCAAGATGGTCGTAAGGTTCTGGTTCCGTTAAAAAGGTCGTTATAACCGAAACCGCGGTGGTTCCGAAAATTATTATGAACAGCCTGAGCGCGTAATATTTGTCCGCGCCGAGCGTCGGAGAAGCGGCCAGCGACAATGTTATAGCCAGAGCGGCTATTATGCCCGAAATCTCGCTCCAGGCGTTTATCCGCCACCAATACCACCTTAACATTACGATCAAAGCGGTTCCGGACATAAGAGCGGTACCCAGCAGCCACGCTGAATAAACCGAATGCATAAGAAGCGAGGCTACGCCCGCAAGTCCCGTCATAACGAGAATGCTGATTCTCGAAACCGCCACGTAATGCTTGTCGGAAGCCTCAGGGACGAAAAACCGTTTATAGATATCATTTACCATGTACGACGCGCCGAGATTTATATGCGTGGAGAGGGTTGACATAAAAGCGGCGAGGAACGACGCCACCAGCACGCCTTTCAGGCCCACGGGCAGGAATTTTATCATCATGAGCGGGTAAGCTGTTTCGGGGTCCGCCAGTACGGGGAAAAAGATAAGCGAGCCCAGTCCGACTATTATCCACGGCCAGGGCCTTATGGCATAATGGAGGAAACTGTAAAAAAGAACTGAAAGCAGCGAATGCTTTTCGTTCTTGCAGGAGAACAGCCTCTGCGCCAGAAAGCCGTCGCCCTGAGCGCTCTGCCACCACTGGAGCGACACAAAGGCGAAAAACATGATGACCCCCGCATTGAGCGAATCAAAGCTCGGAAAAAGATTCATTAACTGCGAAGGCGCAACCAGGTTGGACTGCGGGTCGGCGGCCGCGGCGGCGGAACAGGCCATAACCGCTTTGTCTATCAGAGCGGCCGGTCCTCCGGCTTTTACCATGACGATGGCCGCGAATGTTATGCAGCCCGACATGGCCAGAATGAACTGGAAAAAATCCGTGGCGAGAACGCCCCATAAACCGGAAAATAATATATAGACCACGGATATACACACAAGTATCCACACCGACATGGTTTTTGGCCAGCCCAGCAGGACATAGACTATCTTTGACATCGCAAGTATTACCCAGCCCATCACAATGGAATTGCAGAGTATGGAACGGAAAAAAGCGTAAAAACCCCTCAGAAAGGCGCCCGCTTTGCCGTGATAGCGCACTTCCATGAATTCCGCGTCGGTTATTATCCCCGACCGCCGCCAGAGCCGCGCGAAAAAATAAATGCACATCACGGCTCCCATGACGCTTGACCACCAGTACCAGTTGCCCTGCAGCCCTTTGGTCCTGACAATGGCTGAGACTACAAGAGGCGTGTCCGCGGCAAAAGTGGTGGCCACCATGGAAATGCCGGCAAGCCACCAGGTGACGTCCCTGCCGGCGACGAAATATTCCGCCATGTTTTTCGAGCCGCGTTTGGAAAAGTACAAACCAATGAGCATTGAAAGTCCGGTATAGGCCGCGATTATCGTCCAGTCTATAGCCGAAAGAGCCATGAAATTATTTGTCATATTTTTAGCGGCCGGATTCACTCCGCCCATTTCCGGGCGAGGTTTGTCAGGACTTCGGCGGATTTCTGCATGCCGCCCAGCGAGACCCATTCGTAGCGGCCGTGATAGTTGTAGCCACCCGTAAACACGTTCGGCGTGGGCAGGCCCATGAAAGACAGCCGGGATCCGTCGGTCCCCCCTCTCACCGGCTTAATATGGGGCGTAAGTCCCGCCTCTTTCACCGCCGCCGTCAAATTCGCCATTACCTTCGGATGTTTCCTGATTACAGGACCCATATTGCGGTACTGTTCGTTGAATTCCAGCTTTATTTCAGCCAGCGGGTACTTGATCCTTTTCTCCGCCACAATGGCCGCAAGATGCTTTTCAAGGGCCTTAAGTTTAGCCAGATCATGTTCACGCGCTATGCCGGAAATCTCTGCGGTCTCAATTTCGCCCTTGATATCCGTGAACATTATAAACCCGTCGCGGCCGGCCGTGGTCTCGGGCAGACGATTCTCCGGCCAGGCAGAAACGATGTCCGCCGCTATACGGGCGGCGTTAGCCAAAGCGTCTTTTGCCGAGCCGGGGTGAACGCTTTTTCCTTTTACGGAGATCTTTACTCCGTCGGCGTTAAAAGTTTCCTCTTCTATCGCGCCAGCCACATCTCCGTCAAAAGTGTAGGCGTAGTCCGCGCCGAAAGACTTAACATTAAAATACTTCACGCCCTGCCCCACTTCCTCGTCGGGAGTGAAGCCGATCTTGAGTTTGCCGTGCGGTATTTCCGGATGGTCAAGCAGGTGCTCGGCCACCGTCATTATTATGGCGAGCCCCGCCTTATTATCGGCTCCGAGCAAAGTGTCGCCCGACGCCGTAACTATATCCTCCCCCCTGCAGGCGGCCAGTTCCGGGCAGTTTTTAGTGTTGAGTATAACGCCGTGTTTCCTGCTTATCACTATGTCGCCGCCGCGCCAGTTGCGGTGCACCTGCGGTTTGACGCCCTTGCCGCTTACTTCGGGCGAAGTGTCCATATGCGCCAAAAAACCTATAACAGGGATTTTGCCTTTTACCGTGGCCGGGATTTCGGCGGTTACATAGCCGTATTTATCCATCTTAACGCTTTTTGCGCCTATGGCCTTAAGTTCGGCCTTCAGCAATTTCCCCAGCGTCAGCTGGCCTTTTGAGGACGGGAAATTTTTTGAGGCCTCGTCCGATTTAGTGTCGATTTTTGCGTATTTTTCAAGCCGCCTGTAAAGCTGGTTTTTGAAGTCCATGTTTTTCTCCCGCTGTTTTGCCATAAACGCTTTAAAAGGATATAATTAAATTATCCTGCTGTTCAAGACTATTCAGTGCCGTATCGGGAGCTATGCTCCTCAGACGGCCAAGGAGTTCACAAATGGCCATAAACTTTATTCCCAAAGAACTGAAATTTTTCGATTTTTTAAGCCTTCAGGCGGACAATATAATAAAGGCCGCCGACTGTTTTAAGTCTTCCGTAAAAAAAGGCGTGTTCGACGAAGAAACCGTGAAGAAAATAAAGGATTTTGAACATGAAGGCGACACCCTTGCCCACGAAATAGTGGACATGCTCAACCGCACTTTTATAACCCCGATCGACCGTGAAGACATTTACTCGCTGGCCAACACACTGGATGACATTTTAGACATGATAAACTCCATGGCCAACCGCATAAGACTTTACAAGCTTGACGCCAACGAGGAGTACATGATACAGTTCGCCGACACCATAGACCAGTCGGCGCGGGCGCTGACCAACGCCGTAAAGCACATGCACGACACCAAACGCGCCCGCCGGGTGCTTGACCACTGCATAGAAGTGAACCGCCTTGAAAACATAGGCGACCAGATACGCGAAAAGGCCATCAGCAATCTTTTTGAAACCGAAAAAGACCCCATTATGGTCATTAAATGGAAGGAAATTTACGAAGTGGCCGAAGGCACCCTTGATACCTGCGAACATGTGGCGAAGGTGATAGAGGCCATACTGGTGAAAAATGGATAGTACCTTGCTTGCAGTGATCGGGCTTGTAACTCTGGCCCTGGTATTCGACTTCCTTAACGGCTTTCACGACGCCGCCAACTCCATAGCTACCATCGTTTCAACGCGGGTGCTTTCCCCCCGTCAGGCGGTTATATGGGCGGCCTTCTTCAATGTTTTGGCCTTCTTCCTGTTCAGCCACGCGGTGGCCAATACCATGGGTAAAGGGATAGTTGACATCAGTATTATAGACACACACATTATCTTTGGAGCGCTGATAGGGGCCTGCGCCTGGAATATCCTCACCTGGTATTACGGCATGCCTTCAAGTTCGTCGCATGCCCTTATGGGCGGATTGGCGGGCGCTGCCATTGTAAAAGCCGGCACAGGCGTGCTTGTAATGAGCGGCATAATGAAGGTTTTGATCTTTATAGTAATTTCGCCTGTGCTGGGACTGCTGCTGGGGTTGCTTTTCGGTACGGTGGTTTACCGATTGTTCAGTAAATCAACTCCGAGCAAGGTGGACCATCTCTTCAGAAAGGGACAGCTGTTGTCTTCCGCCGCTTACTGCATCGGCCACGGAGGCAATGACGCGCAGAAGACCATGGGCGTAATAACCGGCCTGCTGTGCAGCGCGGGATATTTGAGCGAATTTAAAGTACCGGGCTGGGTGGCTTTGATCTGCTACGCGGCCATGGGGCTTGGCACGATGTTTGGCGGCTGGCGCATAGTAAAAACCATGGGTCATAAGATCTCAAAATTAAAACCAATAGACGGGTTCTGCGCTGAAACCGGGGCCGCTGTCACACTCTTTTTTGCATCCTCAATGGGCGCGCCCGTAAGCACCACTCACACCATAACCGGCGCCATAATGGGCGTGGGAACCATAAAACGGTTTAATGCCGTAAAATGGGGCGTGGCGGGCCAGATTGTGTGGGCCTGGGTGCTTACGATTCCCGGCTCCGCCCTGATCTCAGCAGCAGTCTACTGGCTGTCGGTGCATCTATTCAGATAATAGGGATAGCGAATAGGGGTTAGCGGTTGGGGGTGGAGTTTCTTAAATTTTCAATAACTATAAACTCTCTACTCTAGCCCCTAGCCGCTATGTGCCGCGTGGCGGCCCGCGAGTATGCCTGAGGTCCAGGCCAGGTGTAAATTGTAGCCGCCGGAATCCCCGTCAATGTCCAGAAGTTCGCCGGTCACATAAAGCCCTTTGACTTTTTTGGAAGCGAAGGTGGAAGGGTCTATTTCATCCAGAGTACAGCCGCCCGTAGTAACCATGGCGTCCTCAAAACCCGTGGCTCCTGTGATTTCAAGCCGGAAGCATTTCAAAATTCCCCCGAACTTGACAACTTTTTCAATACCAGGCAGTGTTGCCCGCCAGTCAATAACTGCCAGTTCCGCCGCCGCCTTTAAAATTTTATCGTTCAATAAGCCGCAGGCAAAATGCGAAAAAGGCCGGCCGGAAAAAGCCCTGGCGCGTTCACGCAGTACGCCGTCAAATTTTTGAGCGGGCCATTCCGGGAAAAAATCCGCCTCCGCGAAAACCGGGCCGTTGTCCAGCGCTTGCAGCGCGGCGCGGCTGAGGTCAAGAGTGGCCGGACCGGAAATTCCGTAGCCGGTAAAAAGCAGTTCCCCCGCTGTTTCAGCCAGTTTATCTTTTCCATCCGTCAGGCTCAGGCGCGCCTCAAGCCTGACGCCGTCAAGATTCTTTACGATTTTTTCCTTGATCTTTAGCGGCACCAGGGCCGGGCGCGGCGCGCTGACGCTGTGCCCAAAGCTTTCAAGCAGAGCGTAGCCTTTAAGCGAACCCCCTATCTGCGGATAGGTCGCCCCTCCTGCGGCTAGTATTACGCGTTTGGCGCTGTAATTTTTTTTGACGGATTCAGCCGCTTTCTTTTCCCATCGGGGCGCGACCGCAAATGTTTCCACCAGAAAGCCGTCTTTTTCTTTTCTTATGGCCGTAACTTCCGTGAGCGTCAGCAAAGTTACGCCAAGAACGCCCAGTCTGTTTACTAGCACTCCAACCACATCCTGGGCTTTCATTGACCTGGGGAAAAGACGGCCATTTTCCCCGCGCGTACAAAGCAGGCCGAGTTTTTCAAAAAACGCGGGTATCTCCGCCGGAGACAGGGCCTTGAAAGTTTGCTCCAGAAAGGCCGGGTTATGAATGTGATAATGGTCAGGCGAGATTTGAAAGTTGCTGAAGTTGCATTTACCCGCGCCGGTAGAGAGTATCTTGCGGCCCGGCACATGATTTTTTTCAATAACCAGAATACCGGCGCCGACATTGGCAGCCGCACAGGCGGCGGCAAGCCCCGACGCTCCGCCGCCGATTATGATAAGGTCGTAAGTCACAGTAAATTACAGGGGATAGAGAATAGCGAATAGCGATTAGGGAAGGAGTTCCTTATTTCTTGGTTCTAATCCCTATCCGCTAGCCCCTATTCCCTGCCGTTCTTATACCCTTCCCGCTGAGCCCAGCACATCCTTATTCTTGGCCATGTACATCTTGACCAGCTCTTCGCGGGCGGGGCCGAGATATTTTCTCGGGTCAAATTCCCCCGGTTTTTCAGAGAAAACTTTCCGGATCATGGCGGTCATCACCAGGCGGCCGTCGGAGTCTATATTTATTTTGCAGACGGCGGACTTGGCGGCGCGGCGCAGCTGCTCGGCCGGCACGCCCACGGCGTTCTCCATCTTGCCGCCGTATTTGTTGATCATGGCAATATATTCCGGCATAACGGAAGACGAGCCGTGCAGCACTATGGGAAATCCCGGTATCCGCTTTTCAACTTCTTCAAGTATGTCAAAGCGGAGAGGCGGGACAGATTCGCCGGGTTTCACTTTGAATTTATAGGCGCCGTGGCTGGTGCCAATTGAAATGGCGAGCGAATCCACGCCTGTCTTTTTGACAAAGTCTTCAACCTGCGCGGGATCGGTATAGTGTGACTTTTCGGACGAGACTTCGTCCTCTATGCCGGCGAGCACCCCCAGTTCCCCCTCCACGGTGACGTCGAATTTATGGGCGTAATCCACCACCTGGCGGGTTATGCGCGCGTTCTCCTCGTAGGACAGGCTTGACCCGTCATACATCACCGAGGAAAAACCGCTGTCTATGCATGACTTGCACAGTTCAAAGCTGTCGCCGTGATCCAGATGCAGAGCCGCCGGCACGGGCGCGCCCAGTTCTTTCATCATTTCCACGGCTCCCCGGCCCATCCAGCGCAGCAGCGTGGCGTTGGCGTAATCCCTTGCTCCCTTTGACACCTGCAAGATCACCGGGCTTCGGCTTTTCACGCAGGCGGTTATTATGGCCTGAATCTGCTCCATATTGTTGAAATTGTAGGCGGGCACTGCGTAACCGCCCTTCATGGCGGCCTTAAACATCTCTCTGGTGTTTGAAAACCCCAGCTCTTTGTATGAAACCGGTTTTGTTTCCGTCGTCTGCATTTTGTCCTCCAGTGGTCTTAGGCTATCTTGAATTATATGATTTTGCCGGGCGCATTTCCAATTTATGGAAGACGGCGGCGTATCAATGCCTGTGGTCTTCAGACAAGCTGTTGTTTTAGATATTACGGGGAAATGACACGAAACCGCGCACGATCTTAACAGTCAACTGTTATGTCAAAACTTATGCCGGTAGCCGATGGAAAATTTAACCCTGCCGGGGTCTGCCGCACTAGAGCCCGCTGAACGCAACTCGTTGTATTTGTCAAGCAAACCGCTGGTAGCTATGATCATGAGATCAAAGTCAAGGCCGTCCGCTTTATGTGGACCCCACATACATTGTTCTCCGAGTCCAAGGGAAATTCCTGTGTAAGCCGTATTAGAATCAACTGTGGATAATATAGATAATATCCCGTTGACTCCATAGTAGGCGGAAACTCTTGCACGGCATGTATTGTCAACCGGCATCACATAATATTTCAACCCGACATTGTATCCGACCCCCGCAAGTATTGTCGTCCCCACACCGGCTGAAACATTTAAGTCGGGGATATCCGGCATACTTATGTCAATGTTCGCCCCTAAAATGCCGTAAGGAATGCCGAAACCCAGCCCCAGTCCGATCCCGGCAGACTTTCCGTCTTCCTGCGGCTCTTTATACCGAGAACCGCTACGCTTCGGCTTGGAAACTCTGACTGAGGAGTCGAGAGCATCATCCCTCCACTGAGCGGGTTTTTGTGTTCCGGATTCAGCAACGGTTTGAAAAGTTTCAGAATTGCTGTCGCCGGTGTCTGTTGCCGGCTGGGACTCTGCCGCTGTTTCCGGATCGGCAGCTTCCGCCTGCGAAACCGTGAACGACCACATCCGCGACGGTTCATCAATTACGCCGTTTCTGCTGGGAGCGACGGTCCACCAATATTTCCTCCCCGGCTCCAGGTAACCTTCGCTGACCAGGCAGGAATGTCCCCTGACCGTGAACTTCACTATCTGCCTGGCTCCTCTTCTGTCTGAAAAAACAGTCACGACGTAAACATTTGCGTCTTCCAGTTTTTCCCAGAGGAGCGCGGGGGTCGTTGTCTCAACGAAGGAATTATTGGACGGACTTAAAAGATTTGGCTGCGCCTGCGCCATGGCCGCGGCAAGAACAGTTATGAAAAATGGAAATGATATTTTCCGGATTAAGCGTTGTGTGAAAGAAATCATGCAGTCTCCTGATTTTTAAAGATAGTTGATGCCAGTGCGGAATTATCCCCCCATCTGCGATGCACAATGACTGAAAACTCTTTTATAGTATACACCATGGCCCGATGGAATTCAACGGAAGTATTCCCCCGCCCGCTTCATATAGCGAACATTCAGTGTCCTGTAATTTGGTAAAATATAGTGTTGCCGCAGTATTCCGCCGGAACTTTTATGGACACACAGCAGCTTTTTACTAATGTAAAGCCCTCAAAGTTTTCCCTTGCGCCCAGGCGCGCCGGCTATTACGATGTGTCCGATATCATCATGTCGGCGCAGTTCAAAGTTGAAGACACCGATGTAAAGGCGCTTGAAGATATCGACCTTATTTACAGAGCTTTGTGCGCTGTACTTTACAATTTTGTCCCGGCTTCCGGCCATCCGGGAGGGAGCATTTCCTCGGGCAGAATAGCCCAGGCTCTCCTGTTTTTTGGGATGGATTACGATTTCTTCGCTCCGCAACGCGCGGACAACGACCTTATCTCCTATGCCGCCGGACATAAGGCAATGGGACTTTACGCCCTTTGGGCGCTTAGAAATGAATTAGTCCGCATAGCCGACTCCAGCCGTCTGCCGGAGGAAAAATTACAGCTGCGCCTGGAAGATTTATTGGGTTTCAGGCGCAACCCCTCCGCCGATACCCCGCTTTTTAAGAAATTCAATTCAAAAGCGCTGGATGGTCATCCCACCCCGCTTACCCCTTTTGTAAAAACAGCCACCGGCGCATCAGGCGCGGGAGTTGGCGCCGCTGTGGGGCTTGCGCTCGGGGCCATGGATGTTTACGGCCCCGGCTGCCCCAGAGTCCATATGCTGGAGGGCGAAGGCGGCATGACTCCGGGCAGAGTGGCTGAGTCCCTGGCCTCCGCCGCAACGGCCCAGCTTTCAAACCTTTATATGCATGTGGACTGGAACCAGGCCTCCATCGATTCCAATAATGTCTGTCCTGAAAATTCCAAGCCGGGCGATTATGTGCAGTGGACCCCCGCCGAACTTGCCTATCTGAACGACTGGAATGTGGTTCATGTTTCGAACGGGCATGATTTTTTCCAGATACTGACGGCCCAGAAATTTGCCGCTGACAATTCGGACAATAAACAGCCCACCGCAATTGTTTATCGTACGACAAAGGGCTGGAAATACGGCATAGAAGGCCGCGCGTCGCATGGAGCCGGGCACAAGTTTGCTTCAGACGGCTATTACGCGGCCCTGTCTGAATTTGAAAACCGCTTCAACGTGAAAATTCCCCGTTATTGTTCAAATTCGCGCGCGGACGACGCGGTTGAGGCATGTTTTTGCGACACACTTCTCACCGTGAGAAAGGCGCTTGAAAACACTCCCGCTCTTCCGTCTTTCGCGCTCAGAAAGCTAAATGAGTCCCGCGCCCGACTGGACACGCGCGCGCGTACACCAAGAGCGGGAAGCCCGAATCATCAGGCGGCTTTTGAGGCCGACCCTCAAGTTGTCCCGGCTGAATTGCGCCTGGAGCCCGGCTCTGTGGTAACACCCGGAGAAGCGCTCTCCCGGGCGCTGAACCACTTGAACCTCGCCACTTCCGGTTCGATAATTGTCTCGGCGGCCGATCTCTACGGTTCCACCGGAGTGAATTTGGCAGGCAAAGGTTTTGCGGAGGGGTTTTATAACGCGGTTTCAAACTCCAAATCCAGGATTCTTTCCGCGGGCGGCATCTGCGAAGACGCCATGGGCTCAATAATGTCCGGGCTTTCAAGTTTCGGCTGTCATATAGGCGTCACATCGTCTTACGCGGCTTTTATAGCCCCGCTTGAACACACCTCGGCGAGGCTACACGCCATAGGCCAGCAGATGCGCCGCGCGCTTGACGGCCGGGCGTATAACCCGTTTATAATGATAAACGCCCACTCCGGGGTTAAAACCGGGGAAGACGGCCCGACCCACGCCGATCCCCAGCCGTTACAGTTGCTGGAAGGTAATTTCCCTAAGGGCGCCGTGATAACTCTTACCCCGTGGGAGCCGCAGGAGGTCTGGCCGCTTCTGGCCGCCGCCCTCAGGCTGCGCCCGGCCGTAATAGCCCCGTTTATAACAAGGCCGCCGGAGAAAATAATAAACCGCATAAAAGCCGGCCTGCCGCCGGCGCAAGCCGCCATCAAAGGCATTTACCCTTTGCTTAAAGCCAGCCGTAAAAAACCCCCCTGCCATGGCACAATAGTCCTTCAGGGGAACGGCGTTACCACTGTTTTTGTAAATGAGGTGCTTCCTGAAATACGGAAAATGGGGCTGAACCTGAATGTTTTCTATGTGGCCTCCAAGGAACTTTACGAACTTTTGGATGAAAACGAAAAAGAATCGCTCTACCCCGAGCATTGCGCCCTGGAAGCGATGGGGATAACGGATTTCACGCTGCCCACCATGTATTTCTGGGCTCGTTCAAAGGAAGGCATTGCCCGCACTCTGCATGCTTTTAAACAGGGCCGTTACCCGTGCTCTGGCAAGGCGGAAGCGGTGATGAAAGAGTCCGGTCTTGACGCAGATGCGCAATTAAAAGCCATTACGGACTACGCGCGGTTTAGATGCAGCAAAGCAGCGAACGACGCGAATATAAAAGCGAATGGAACGAAATTATAAATTGTGAGCGGCATTGCCGCTCATTCGTCTGATTCGCGTATACTGACAACGGAGGGATTTACATGACCCAACAGGAAAAGCCGTATTTAAGCGCCAGAACTTTCATGTTCAGCGTTCAGAAAGGTGATGATCTGCTTCAGGCCCTTCAGGGTTTCTGCCATCATTACCAGATCCGCTGCGGAGTAATTCACGCCCTGGGAGCGGTTGAGCGGGCCACCTTCAGCGTTTATGACCAGAAAGCGAAAAAATACGTAAAGATCAATCTGGAAAAGGAACTGGAAATACTTTCGCTGTGCGGCAATGTAAGCCTTTTTGACGATAAGCCTATGGTTCACGCCCACATAACCTTTGCGGACGCCCAGGGACACGCTTTCGGCGGGCACTTGATGGCCGGAACCATGGTATTCAGCTGCGAAATCTTTATACAGGAACTTTCAGGCGAGATGAAAGTGCGCAAACTGGACAAGGCCACACAGTTGCCGCTCTGGACTAATCCTGTGTTCTTTAAATAACATTGAATAGGGGCTAGGGGCTGGCGGGTAGGGGTTTAGGGAAGGAGTTGCCTTATATTTCTGCGCCCCTCTTACCGCTAACCCCTCGCCCCTAGCCCCTCCACGTTGGTCTACCGAGGCAATAAATTGACACAGGTTCCCGCCAATTTCAAAGCCGGCTTCGTCGCTATCACCGGGCTGCCGAACTCCGGCAAGTCTACGCTTTTAAACGCCCTTTGCGGCGCGCAGCTTTCCATAGTTTCGCCCAAACCCCAGACAACCCGCAATAATGTACTTGGCATCCTGAATGAAAAGGATTGTCAGGCGGTGTTCGTTGATACGCCCGGTTTCCTTAAACCGCGCAATCTTTTTGAGAATAGCATGGCCGTCTCTATAAAGAGGGCGGCCCTTGAGGAAAGCGATCTGGCGGTGCTGATAACCGAACCGCGCCTTCCCCCCAAGGACAAACTTCCTTTTTTTGACCAGTTGAAAAACCTCAGGGTTCCGCTTTACCTGGTGATAAACAAAATAGACCTGTATCCCGCGCCCGACGCGGCCTCCGCCGCGATTGATTATTTCAAGACGCTGCTGCAGGTAACGGAAGTCTTTCAGGTTTCCGCGCTTAATCTTACCGGGATAAAAGCCCTTAAAAAAGCCATAACAGCCGCCCTTCCGCAAAGCCCGCCTTATTACCCTCCGGACCAGCTGAGCGACCGCTGGGAGCGGTTTTTCGCCGCCGAAATAATACGGGAGAACATTTTCCGGCTTTATCAGGACGAGATACCTTACGCCTGCGCGGTGGAAATAGAGCTTTTTAGGGAAACCCCCGGCCTCCCGGACCATATTTACGCCATCGTCCATGCCGAGCGCGCCAGCCAGAAACCGATTTTAATAGGCCAGGGTGGCCGAAGCATAAGGCGCCTCAGGGAAGATTCACAGAAAGCCATTGAAAAATTTTTAGGCCGTCACGCTAAACTTGAGCTTATAATAAAAGTGACCAAGGACTGGCAAAACAGCATCAATTTTTTAAAAAGAACGGGGTTTTATGAATAGAGTGGATAGATACAAGTGAATAGCGAATAGTAAGAAAGCAAATAGTAATAACCGGAAAAGCTTCGCTATTGGCTTTTTCCCTATTCTTCACTATTAGCTATTCGCTATCTTGCTATTCACTACTTCAGCCTAAACAAGCACATGCGCACATATCTAAAAAGTTTAACTCCCCTATGGCTTTATCCGGGGCTTTCGCTTGTGACCACGGCTTTCGCATTTTTAGCCGTGCAGGCGGGGGTGCGGGCCGCATTTGTCTGCCTTCGTTTTGCCTTCGGACAGGAAAAGATTTACCGGGTAAACCCCTTGATCTATGATTCGGCGGAGTTCGCGCTCTTGTCTGCGGGACTCGCGCTCGCACAATACTTTCTTGCGAGTTCTTTGGCTTTATCGCTGAAAGACAGGGTTTCGGCTTTTTCGGTGCTGTTCTTTTCAGCCTCGGCCTCGGGATTGTTTTTTTTACATATTGCCGCGGGCTCAAATTTTGGCGCCTCGCGCCTTTGCGGCCTGCCGGTAATAGCCGCCTGCCTGCTCGGCGGGCTTACCGCTCTTTTTCAAAAAGAAAGTGAAAACCCCCTGCGCGGTTTTAAATTCAACCCGTTCAGATAGCGGAAGTGAGATGTTGTAAATGACAGGGCCGCTTACTTCCAGACACCGGGAACCGGTGCGCCGCAGGCCGGGCAGGCCCCGCCCTTTTGGCACGGTGAACGGGGCTTAATCCCCTCACCTGTATTTCCCGCACCGCTGGACTGGTCCAAAAGAGCGGGGCAGGTTCCTCGCCCGCCGAGAAGATTTATGATAACCGAAAAACCGCGTCTTTCCACCAGCAGTTTTCCGCAAGCGGGGCAAAGAGTGTTCTCGGCGTCGCCGGAGCCGGCGATATTGCCCGCATACACGAACTTCAGGCCTTTTTTCAGGCCTATTTCACGCGCGCGCAGAACCGTTGCCGGCGGGGTGGGATTTGTGTCGGACATTTTATGCGCCGGGTAAAAGGCCGTCACATGCCAGGGAATGTTTTTTGAAAGTCCCGCTATAAACGAAGCCGCGGCGCCGAGTTCTTCCGGGGAGTCGTTAAAGCCGGGCACCACAAGCGTCACCACCTCAAGCCAGAAACCCATTGAGTAAACCAGCTCTATCCCCTGAAGGACCTTTTTAAGTTCTCCTCCTGTTATTCCTAAATAGCGTTCGGCGTTAAAACCTTTCAGATCCGCCTTATAAAAATCAAGGCAGGGGCGCATAAATTCAAGGGCCTCCTTTGAGGCGTAGCCGTTTGACACAAATGCCGTGCGCAGGCCTTTCTTTTTGGCCTCGCTAAATACGGCGCGCGCCCACTCAACGGTGATCAGCGGTTCATTGTAAGTTGACACAATAAGCGGCGCGGAATTTTCAAGGGCTCCGGCGATCATGGCTTCCGGGGAGATCTTTTGAGGGTAAACAGACTCCGCCCCGGCCTCCGCAGGCAAAGCGGTTTGGCTGTTCTGGCAGAAAGCGCAGCGGAAGTTGCACCCGTACATGCCGAACGAGAGGGCTTTGGCCCCAGGCAGGACATGGAAAAAAGGTTTTTTTTCCACAGGGTCAAGCGCGATACCCGAAGCGTAACCCCATGGAGCGAAAAGCTCCCCCCTGCGGTTAAACCTGACGCGGCAAAAGCCGAAAGAGCTTTCGGAAATTACGCAGGCGCGGGCGCAGGCCAGACATTTAACCGCGCCCCCCGGAGCGGGCCGGAAAAGTTCCGTCCGCCTTGAGAATTTTTCAACCAGCTCGCGTAGGGTCATAACTCAGGAATAAGGATTCAAGATTTAAGATTAATAACTAAATAACCTGATGGCAACAGTTCCCCCCTCTTCGCAGTTCCAATAATTCCAACTCTTCAATCTTGAATCCGGAATCTTAAATCTTCAATTTACTGCCTACTGCGTGGTTACCGGCGGAGCTTTAACTTTAAGGGCTCTCGGCAACACTGTTATTTTTAGCAGGCCCGTGTCGCAGACAAAATCCTCCCCGTCAAGATGGTAAGCTGTTCCCTTGAGGCAGTGCAACTCAAAGATCTGCGCCTTGAAGTAACTTACCAGTTCAGGGTGAGAAGCCAGCCTGCCGTTGAATAGATCCGGCAGAGTTAAAATAGTTTTTAAAAAACCTTTCTTTTTTACTACGGCAAGATCCAGCAGGCCGTCGTCCAGATAGGCGTCCGGGGCGATCTGCGCCCCGCCGCCGAACTGGCGCCCGTTCATGACTGCGGCCAGAAGGGGCTCAAATTTCATCCACTTCGAATTGAAAGCCGCGGCCATAGGAACCGGGCGGTATTTAAAAAACTGAAGCGCCCCGTGATAGATGTAGGGCAGAATGCCGCGCCCGCCCTTGCGGGCGTTAAAATCCCGGGCTATTTCCGCGTCAAGGCCGACGCCGGCGGAGCATAAAAACAGTTCACCGTTGGCAAGCCCCGCGTCTATCGCGCGCACATGCCAGTCAAGCAGGCCGCGCACGCAAGCGCCGGCATCCAGCGGAATGTAAAGGTTGCGGGCCAGGCCATTGCCGGAACCGCAGGGAATTATGCCAAGAGTCTGGCTATGGCCCACAAGCGCCGAGGCCGTTTCCCTTATGGTACCGTCGCCTCCAACGGCCACCACATCGCTAAAACCCTGCGTAACTGCTTTAGCCGCCAGTTCGCGCGCATGCGATCTCTTAGTGGTAAACTCAATTTCGTAGCGCATTTTTCTGGCGGAAAATACGCCATTTATTAGTTTGACGATATTTTTGCGCTTATGGCCCGCATTAGGATTGATGATAAAGAAATAGGACATAAGTAAAAAAGTTCCGGCACGAAAGTTTTATTCTATAATATTTGTGGTATATTAAAGTGATACTTGAGGCTGATAGCTGAAGTAGCAAATAGTAAATAGCGAATGGCAAATAGCAGGGTTCTTCCGGTTGCCACTATTTACTATCTTACTATTCGCTATTTGCTTGTACCTGCTCCACCTGCACAGGCACCCTACTGGAGATACATGATGAAAACGTTAATATTCACTGTTCTGTCGGCCATGTGTGCAAACCTTTCAGCCGCGGACAACGCCATAGGCCCGCGGCAGGCCAGTGTCACCGCCGCGGACGCCCCCTCCAAGCCCGGGGGTGAGCAGGTCGGTGTCACCGGCGGGGTAATAGGCTGTATCTATAACGCGGGCCGCAATGCCGAATTGATGAAAGCCGGTCCGGCTTCTTTGTGGCAGCCGGTAAAAAAAGCTATGCCGATAGCTGAAGGCGACCGGATAAAAACCGGCCCCCGCGGGAATTGCGAGATCTTGATCAAGGACGGGACATTTATAAAAGTGGACGAGCGCTCGGAGCTTACAGCCAGCGAACTGAAACTGGACGCCGCCGGCCGTAAATATTCCTTTGCATTCCTGGCCGGCAAGGCCATGTGGCTGGCCGCCAAATTCAAGTCCGATCTGGCTTCAAAGATTGAAGTGCGCACTCCATCAGCCGTCTGCGCGGTGCGCGGCACGGCTTTTTCGGTGGCGCTTTCGTCGCAAAACACGTCCGTGGGGCTTTTTGAGGGGGTTCTGGCGGTAACGGCTGGCGCGGAAAACAAGGAAATAGCCCAGGGCAGCGAGGCTGATGTTTCAGGCGGTTCTCTGGCGGTTCAGCCGCATCTGTCGCGTCTTATGGAGGGTGAAAGAAAAACCTACAACAAGCTGAAAAATCGTGTGGAAGACCTTAGAAAAAAACTGGCCAAGAGGGAAGATTTTATCGACTCTTTTCTGGCTGAGCAGGATAAAAAGGTTTCGGATTACAAAAAGAGACAAGCGGAAAAACTCAAACAACGCGGCAAATAGTATGTACAACAGGGGCTAGCGGATAGAGGCTGGAGATTTAGGGGCGGAATCCCTTATAACCCTATACTCTGGCCGCTAGCCCCTGCCGTTATTTAAACGCGGCGTCAAGTTCGTAAGCGGATGTTTTCCCCACCGACAAGGGGCGCTTTGAATTTTTTATCAGCAATTGCGAAAGATCAGCCGCCCCTCCTTTGCGCATGCCCACATCGACAGAGGCGGCCCCGTCAGAGTAGTTTCTCAGCCAGCAATCTCTTACCGTAGGAATATTGCGCAAACCTTTTATAAATTCGCTCAGGTCGTTTAGCGAAGCCAAATTCGAGAGGTTAAGTCGCACCATTGACTTTTCCCTGAGGGCCTTAAGCACCTTTTCCAGCAGGCCGTCGGCTGACTTTTTCGCCGCGTTAATAATGGCGGCGCGCGAAGCGGCGGAGTCGTTCAGATCTATGCCGCCTGCTGTTTCCTGGGCGGTTGCCATTGTTTCGTCGGAAGCGGGTTTTACCGCGTTCACTGAAAGCGACGCGCGATAGGAAACAAAGCCGCCAAGCCCCTCGCGGGTGTTGAAATCCGAGCGGGCGGAACCTTTTATAAGGATGTCAGCCTTGTTTTTCTCCCCGGTCATAAATCCCGCGTCGGTAAAACGGTCTTTCAGCTCAAGTTCGGCGTAATTGGAAGGCTGCTCCCTGCCGTCAACGGCTTCCTTTATATCAAAACCGATTACTGGGTTGCCGAGTTTTTGCGGCTCGGTTTCAAGTTTGCGAAGCTTCGCCGAAAGATCTTCTTTCCGCACATGGGCGCGTATTCTGGTTTTATAAAAATCCCCGTCGCGCCAATCCTTGAGAACTTCGTATTTTTCTATGTAGCCCTCGGTCTGTGAGGTTATATTCTCATCTATCAGCACGGACTTCGAGACCAGGGCGTCCTGCGAGACGTATATTCCCACCACCAGGCCCAGGGCATTGCGCATGGCGTCGTGGAGCGCCGCTTTTTTTGCACCTTCGGAGTCCCCGTTAAGCACAGGGGACATACCTTCTGCTTCCACCGTCTCCGTTTCATAGGCGGGGTTCAGCCCCGATCTTTTAACGGCGGAGGAACAGCCGAAGGCGGCAATAAGGAGCACTCCCAAAAGGACGCGCTGGCAGCTTTTCATTTTTTGGTCTTTTTCCCGGAGACCTATTCGACTATCTTAATTCCTGCGTCTTTGAGCGCCTTCTTGGAAAGCCTGAGCACGATAACGCAGCCGTCATCGCTGGTCCACTCGGAACGTACTACCTGGGCGCCTTTTATGACAGCGTCAATTTTGGTGGCGAGCACGGAATCGGTCTCGATCGCTTTTTCAACGGTAACGCCGCCTTCCAGGCTCACGCCCTTTACGAAGGAAAGCATGTTATACTGTCCGTTTACGATGGCGGCGTTCCTTGAAGTGGCCATCTTCTGGGTTTTGTTCTCCAAAGTCTGATCCGCCGCGCCGATGCCGCGGGCAAAAATATAATTTTTAGTAATGCCTTCTTCCACCCACTCTCTTTCAATTGCGCCCGAACTGGAAACGGTGCCCTTAGGGGCAGAGGAGCATCCAACGGCCATAACCGACACGAATGCCAGGAACAGTGCTTTTTTCATGGAACCTCCTGAGGAATCTTCATTTTTATTCTATAAACAATAGCCCGCGCTGTCAATTTCCCGTTTTGCCGGGCAAAGCGGGAAAGCCATATGCCGTACGCCAGAAGCCCTAAGTTCTATAAGGAACACCTTAAAGCTTATGGCATATGGCCTAAAGCTGATGGCGGTCTTTATGGCGCGGCTGGAACAGCCGCATCGCGGTCAGTTGATCAAGAAAAAATCGGAGTTGTTTTTGTTTTCTTCCGGCGGGGGTTTTTTAGGCTGGGGCTTGGCTTTAGGCGCGGGATGTACGGTTTTCCGGGCCGGTTCCGGTTCTTTGTAATTCACTTTCCGTTTGTAAGCCGAGTTTACATAACCGTTGAATTTGTATGACAACGCCACTTGTGAAGTGTTAAAAACCGCGTTCCCGAGCGACAGGGCGAAATCAAACGCCAAGTCATCATAATGAACGCCAAGGCCCAAGGTAAGGCCCTTGTTGTCCTCAAGCGCCTTGTAACCAAGGCGCGCTTTGAAAATTTTCTCAAAATTATATTCCAGGCCGAGGCGCAGACTTTTTTTAGGTTCGGCGAGATAGGAGTCGTACTCCACCGAAACAAGGGCGGACTGGTCCAGTATAGTGGGACGCTGCAAGGCAAGCCCCAGCCGCAAAATAGACGGCAGCTTCTCCGTCTCGCTTGCGTATTTTATTCCGCCGCCGTAATTGGCAAGCCCCGCCCCGAAAGTGAGCCCGATATTCTGTTCCATCACCAGCCAGCCGGCGTCAAAAGCCAGCGCGGAAGCGGAATAATGCTGAAGCATATCGGAACTTATGAATTTGACGGACATGCCCGCATATTGCTCGATTTTGGCCTTATAGCCTTCCAGATTCACATCCCCCGAATAAACTTTCTCGCCATAGCTTAAGGCAATCACGCTGTCCGTTTGGGCGTTAAGGTTTTTTGACGACAATGATCCGTCACCGTTCATGGTGGTCCAGTTAAAACGGCCCGCGTCGGAAAAAATCGCGGAAACAGCCATGGCCGGCTTTGCAATGCCTGCCAGCCCCAAAAAGGGCATAGGCATGCCGATGGCCACATATTCAAGTTTTGCGTCATCAAACCCTGAAAGATACATGGCCGAGGCCTCGGGCACATAAAGCTGGGCCAGACCCGCCGGATTATAATTCACGGCGTAAATATCGTCCGCTACCGCCACAAAACTGCCGCCCATACCCATTGCCCTGGGACTGATATCGGTTTTAAGGACCTGCATGGCCGTAGAACCGGAACCGCCGGCAAAAACAGGGGTTAGGGTAGAGGGCAGAGGGGATAGGGTAAGGGCAAACAGAAATGCCGGGACAAAAGCATGCTTTCTGTTATGTATTAAAGTATTCATAAAATTCGCTCTCAACCCTCTACCCTATCCCCTCACCCCTATACCCTGCCGTTATCTTACCACCGCTACTTTGACTATCTTATCAAGGCCTGGGCCCGTCACCGTGATGAAATAAATTCCGCTGGCCACTTTTCCTCCGCCGCTGTTGGTCCCGTCCCAGTTCACTGTTCCCGTGCCGGTGCCGGCGGTGCAGGCCTTCTGGTTGCCCGGACAAAGGATTTTAACAAGCGTCCCGCTCTGGGTGTACACCTTTATGGATATAGAGCCCGCCGACTGCACATCGAATTTTATAGTAGGGCAGGATGGAGAACACTTATCATTATCACAATGACATGGATCGCCCGGCTTCAAAATATTGTTATAGGCGAGCGCGGCGGATTTATTGGTCGTGAGGTTTATAGCGTCGGAAACTCCGAGCGAAACCACGCTGCCAAGGCGGTTTCGGCCGAAAACCTCAAGATATACGGTCCCGACCCCTGGATAGCGGTTCGCAAAACCGCTCAACAGATGCACCGTACCGTGTATCTTATTGTCGGAATAATCAGTAACGGGATGAGACAGGCGCATGTAAACACCGGTTAAGTCCGCATAGGCTTTTGTAAGTTCCAGAGGCTGGTAATTATGATCGCGGAGTTGCGCGTATTCAAAAACAGTTTCGGCGGAGGCGGCGCCGGCGACAGAAGAAGCCGGATTCATGGCGGCGTTGAAGCTTGCGTTCGGGGTGGCAAAATCTATGATATCGCCGTCAAAAACCCGTGTTATGCTTGCTTCTGAACTGCCTTGCGGCGTGTAATCAAGGGTAAGGGTATATGAGCTGAATGAGACCGTGTTGGAATTGCCGGAAAAGTCATTCGGCGCCGCGGTAACCATAAGGTAATAACGGCCCGGATAGTTGTCCGGCGGGGAAATAGTATATTGAAGCGTAACGCTCGCAGACTCTGTCTGGCAATTGCCGTCCATGAGGCAGCCGCCGCCGCCGGACGGGTTATATATGGCAGGCACCTTTTCCACCACATAGTTGCGATTAGCGTCAAAGAGATACAGGGCGAAGGCCGAATATAGCCCGTAAGTCTGATTGGTAGACGGAAGATAAAGTTTTGCCGTAAAAGTTCCCTGCTTGAGCGGTAATGAGTAATAATCCACATCGCCCACCGGATAAATCGTGCCTGTAATAACGGAGACGCTGCTGATATCGGTGGCCCATTCCGGGCCGTTATTGGGTTCGTTGGCATCTCCCCCCGCCGCCGGCCCGGTGGAAATCATGTGTTCTCCGAAAGCTTGCTTTATCGAACTGAGGTAATTTGGGCCGGAGGCGCAGTTGGACTGTTCCAAACGCTGACAGACCATTTCCATGGCGTCCATAAAATTGGCGAAGTTATCGGGAAAATAAAACAGAGCGTCAAAAATAAAGACATCCGCCCGCGGCAGGCCGGCAAAAGTGGTGCCCGCAGCGAAAGTGCCGAGAGAGTGCGGCCCTCCATCGCGCAATGAGTAAAGCGCCTGCGAAAGTATAAGGCTGTCGTCGTGAACTTCACCGGACCAGTCACCAGGCATTTTTTTTAAGCCGCCGACGCCGGAAAGGTCCCTGGCCGTGCCTTCGCCCGCTCCGATAAAATTACCGAGGATCGAAATGTCTTTTCCCTCCGCCTTAAAGGAAGCAAGAGAAAAATAGTCGGCCATGGCTTCGGAAATAGCGCCAAACTCGCCGAAATTTATTATGGGGTAAATCTGATTTACCGCTTTGTGCGTGTATTCGTGCCTTATTATGGTTCCATCCAAAGCGAAAGAGCGGAATTTACCGTCCACGTCCATTGGCCCGTCGCCTATAAGTATATTATCGTGCTCAAAATCATAATATGCGTTCTGCATGCCGCCATCCACCGCTATATTATCGGCCTCCCCATGCGCGTGAACCATAACCGGCACCCTGCCGCTTAGATCGGCGGGCTTGGGGCTGCCCGGATAAAAGTTAATCGGGTCAAAATAGGCGTGCATCTTATTCAGATGATAAAACGCGTTAACTTCCGCAAGCGAATTTGAAGCGCCGCCCCAGTCAAGACTTGCGTCAAGCGATGTCACTTTCGTCATAGTGGACGATATCGCTACCGAGTGGGTGGACCACTCAATAGAGCCGGTGGAGTTATCGGAAGCAGCGGGGGCGTTGGTGAGAACCAGATAAGATGATATGTCAACGATAAAATTACTGGAAGCGCCGGAAGGGTCGGCTTGTACGTCAAGCTCATAAGAAGGGCTTTCCACGGAAGCGCCGTAAAAGCCGGTTGTCCTTTTTCCTATGTAGCTGGCTACCGGGCCGGCGGGGTCCTTAATGTTTAGTTCGGTTCCGTCCATTATCGTCCCGCCAATATCAAGCTCTCCCATATGGAAAGGCTGCCCGGCGGCCGCGCTGAAATGCGGCATGACTTTCGCAAAAGCCTCCGAGGCGGTCCATTCGGTAGCCGGTATTGTTACAGTATAGGGAGAAAGGTTATGAACAGGCGTGGCATAAGTGCGCCACAGTCCTCCGCCATTGTCAAAGTGGGCGCTCGGGCCCCGAAAATTAATTACTGAAAAATAGGGGCCTTTGAGTGAAGCAAAAACCTTCCCGCTCAGGGTCGTGGAATAGGCGCCGTTCCCGTCCGTGGTCACGGGATGGGAGTAGTCTCCCACCCAGACATACTGGTCCCGGATCGGTTGAATGGAAAGCGGGGCCCACAAGGATTCCATCGGGGGATTGTTCAGGTCGCTGTTGCCGTTTGGAATGGGTGAGATATCGTAAACCGTTCCTCTGACTGTGCCGCTGGCGCTGGTGAGATAGCGCAAATCGTCATACTTAAAGAGCACCTTGCCGGTTGCGGCATCCACATAATACACCCATGAACCCCTCCCTCTGGAAAGGATTTTCCAGGCAAGTTTTAAGACGCCGTCCGTCTCATCGGGGAAAATTACCAGCGAGGTCTTTTTTACTTTCAGGGCGTAACCCATATCTGCCACGGCGGCGGAAGCGGCATAATCGGGCGAGACCAGCGGCACAAGCGATAAATTTATGTCCGGTTCGAATTTTGCCTGATAGCCGCTGACCGCCCCGTCCTTGTCTATGTGAAGCCTGACATAGGAAAACTCTACCGGGATGCCGTTATAAAATTGCTGATAGTTAAGATGAGTCGCTCCCAGGAAATCCTTTTTATAGGCCAGGCGCAATTGGGAAAAATTCACATTCAGCAGGGCTGCATTATCCGTGAGGAAGGCCGCGGCGGCCTCTTCAGGCGACCCGCTATAAAGGAGAGTGCGGCCGCCGATTATAGCCTCGGGCAGGGCCGTGCGCGGATTATAACGCACCCGCCAGCCGTTCCCTTGTTTAAGCGAAAATTTTCTGAAGGCTTCCATGGTGGAAAAAGACGGCGATTTTCTGAGCGGACGGATAGAATCTGAAAGCGGAGAGAATTTTTGGGCCCGCGCCCGCCACGCGGCTGCGGCGGGAGTGCCCCCCGGGGCTGATGCCGCCGCGGCGCACAGGGCCAGCGGAAGAAGGAGAGTGAAAAATATTGTTTTTTTCATCATAAGGTGATTTCCGCGTCCTACTTCTTTGAAAACCGCCTCAGTATCTGCAGGGCCGCCTCAAGCTTTACGGAGGCATTTTCATCGGCCAGCGCGGCGCCGAGCAAAGGCTTGGCTTCCTGCGGATTAAAATTTTCAAGCGCCCTGACCGCTGAAATTTTCACTTCAGGGTTCCGGGCTTCCAAAGCCCGCGAAACCGTTTCCAGTTCCGGCTTTCCGGCTGCGCCGCCGGCCTGCCCGTCCATGGCGTTACCGGCGGACGGGGAGATGAGTGCGGGCAGTATGGCCAGCTTTAGTTTAATGTCGCCTGTCTCGGAATTTATCTCCGCAAGTTTAGCGGATACTTTTTTATCTTTTATTCCGGCGAGCGCGACGATCGCCTTATATTTAACCGTGGGGTTATCGTCATCGGCAAGAGCCATAAGCGCTTCCGTCGCGGATTTCCGTTCAGGAATACAGGCTATGGCGTCAAGCACGGCGGTTTTTACCATTAGAGAGGTTTCCTTCCCCAGCAGTTCTTTAAGTTTCGGCAAGGCTGCCGCGCTGCAAATTTTTGAAAACACGGTGGCGCTCTGGTAGCGGATGGCCTCGTTTTCCGAGCTCAGGGCGTCAATAAACTGCGTCATTTCCTCGTCGTAGCCCAGACGGGAAAGTTCTCTTGCCGCCACGTCGCGCACGGCGCCGAAAACGTCGTTTTTCAGGCTAAAAAGCAAGTCTCCCGCTTTCTCGCCTTTCATGCGCACTACGGCTTCTATGGCGTGTTCCCGGATCTTGTTCTGGAAAATGGTTTTAAGCTCTATCATGGGTGAATGATCCACTGGTTCCTTGGCGGGAACATCGTTGATAATCGCGTAGACAATTTTCATCCCGGCCGGGCTGTCAAGCTTCCAAAGAGCTTCCGCCGCGGTTATGCGCACATGTTTGTCCGGGTCGTTAAGCAGCTTCGTAAGTATTCCCACGGCGGCTTTATTCCCGGCATTGCCCAGCACCCCCGCCGCCATAGCCCGTATATCAGAATCTTTATCTTTTATGTCGGCAATCACCGTTTCAAGAGCCTTTGTGCCCAATTCCTTGTCGGAATAGACTTGCGCCCCAAAAGCAATGGGAGGCCATAACAATAAAAAAACGGCGAACACTGGGTTCATATCTATATTTTCCCTTTTTCCTCTTGCGTTATTGTTGACATTTGGTTACAAAAAGGTTACAGGCAGCAGTCGGATTCAAGATTCACTATTCCGGATTCAAGATTCAAAATCCGAGGTTAAAATTTATCTCCCCTTTAGTCCTTAATCTTAAATCCGGAATCTCGAATTTTCAATTTTCCATAAATCTGTGCCCCCTAGAGGATTCGAACCTCTAACCTACTGCTCCGAAGGCAGTCGCTCTATCCAGTTGAGCTAAGGGGGCCTTTGTCGCATCCGCCTTAGGCGGACGGATTACCGTCGGGCTTTATAAGGTGGCGCCCGGTGCTCCACGAGGGGAACTAAGTTCCCCTTCGTCGTTCGCTTTGCCGCCTTTGGCGGCCCGCTCACTGAACCCCTTCTATAAGGTTCCCGCGCTCACTAACGAAGGTAATCGCGCGGGCTTATCGCATCCGCCTTAGGCGGACGGATTACCGCCGGGCTTTATAAGGTGGCGCCCGGTGCTCCACGAGGGCAAACAAGGAGATGTGTCTATTCCTTGTGAAAGCGCTCGCTTTATTATAGAATTTATAGCAACGCTTCCAAAATTGAACCTGATTGCGCAAGGAGCTTTATATGGGCGGACATTCCCACTGGGCTGGAATAAAACACAAAAAAGCTATTACTGATGCCAAAAAAGGCAAGGTCTTTACAAAGATAATAAAAGAAATCACCATCGCCGCCAGGATGGGCGGCGGCAAGGTTGATGAAAATCCCCGTTTGCGCAAAGCTATAGAAGACGGGAAGGCGGCAAACATGCCTTCCACCAACGTACAAAGAGCCATCGACCGCGGCACAGGCAAGGAGCCCGGAGTAATCTATGAAGAGATCACCTACGAGGGTTACGGCCCGGGCGGTATAGCCATCCTGATAAACACGACCACCGACAATAAAAACCGCGCCGCCAGTGAAATCCGTAAGATTTTGGATGTGCACGGCGGCAATATGGGTTCCTCCGGCTGCGTGTCCTGGATGTTCGAGCAAAAGGGTTACATAGCCGTAAAAAAAACAGACGCCAAGGAAGACGAGCTGATGACTCTGGCCCTTGAAATAGGCGCCGATGACTTCCGTTCCCCCGCCGATTCCGACGAATTTGAAATAATAACCTCCCCCGCGGAGTTTGAAAACGTAAGGGCCAAACTGCAGGAAAGGAAAGTGCCGGTGGTCTCGGCCGAAATCACCATGCTGCCCAAGAACGAAATTAATGTCGGCGAAGACAAAGCCGCCCAGATAGTCCGCCTTATGGACGCTCTTGAAGACCATGACGATGTTCAGACGGTCTATTCAAACTTCAACATACCCGACTCTATATTGGCAAAACTTGAGCAGTAAAGCGCCCTTTACCTGTCGCCGGTGACCTCTTACAAATGAAAATCTTAGGCATTGACCCCGGGCTTGACAGAACGGGCTGGGCTGTCCTTGAGAAAGGCGGACCTGGTGCGGCGGCGCGAGTGCTTGCAAGCGGTCTTATCCACACGTCCAAAAGCCTTGCGCTTGAAAAACGCCTGAGCGCTATTTATGACTCTCTTGCTTCGGTGATAACCGAAAATACGCCGCAAGCCGCGGCTATAGAAGAGGTTTTCTTCTCAAAGCGCGCGGACACGCAGGCAAATACCACCCATGCCAGAGGAGTAATTTTACTCGCCTGTGAAAAAAAATCCCTGCCCATAAGCGCTTACAATCCGCGGGAAATAAAAAAAACCGTAAGCGGCAGTGGCAGCGCCGACAAAGCCCAGATGCAAAAAATAGTGCAGCTTATTCTTGGTTTAAAGGAAATTCCAAAACCGGACGATGTGGCCGACGCCATGGCGGCCGCGCTTTGCCACCTGCGGCTGTCCCCGGTGCGGCTGGCTCTTGAAAAAGCCCGGATGGCTGTAGGAACGAAGGGAGCGAATAGTAAATAGCGAATGCCTAATCTTGAACCCGGAACCTTGAATTTTATAAAGAGGTATTCTTGATATGTTCGCCTACCTGAAAGGCCGCGTGCTTTCAAAAACCGCACAAAGCGCGGTAATTGAAACCTGCGGTGTGGGTTATGAGGTTTTTTTCTGCGAAACTTCCCTTGAGGCGCTGGCGCAGTCCGCCCAGGCGGAAGTTTTCATAGCGGAATCGATCAGTATGTACGGCGGCATCGCCCTTTACGGTTTTTTGAGCGCGGAAGAAAAAGCCCTTTTTGAGCTTTTCCGCGACGCGGTACCCGCCACCGGGGCGAAAAAAGCCCTTGAATACCTGAATAAGGCCCTCAGGTCGCTGCCGGACTTTAAAAAAGCGGTAATCAAGAACGACCTTAAGCTGCTAATTACTATTTTTGGGTTTACCGCAAAAACAGCCGAAAAAATATCCGCCGCCCTTAAGGACAAAATCCAGGGACTTTCCATCTCCGGTCCGGAAAAGATAAAGGGAGGCGCCTATTCGGCCGACGGAGCGTATATGCAGGTGCTAAGCGCCCTTTCCGCGCTGGGATTCAGGCCCGGCGAGGCCCGCGACGCGCTGGAGGAGGCGGCCGCTTCCGCGCCTGAAGAGACGGAAAACATAGAAACCATTTTAAAAAGAGCGCTAAAGATCCTTTCGCCGAAGTAGTATAAAGAAAGGGGATAGAGGCTAGAGGAGAGCGGTTCAGGGAAGGAGTTCCTTATTCTTAATTGCCCTAGCCGCCGGCCCCTAACCTCTGCCGTTGAACTATGCAAAAAGAAGACAATCCGCTTTCACCCAAAACCGCTCCCGGAGAAACCGCGCGTTTTGATTCGGCGCTGCGCCCGCTTACGCTCAAAGAGTTTATAGGCCAGAAGAAACTCAAGGAAAATCTGGATATTTCCATAAGGGCCGCTAAAAACCGCGGTGAGGCGCTTGACCACTGTCTTTTTTATTCCCCCCCGGGCCTTGGCAAAACCACGCTTTCGCATATACTCGCCCGTGAAATGGGGGTAAACATAAAAGTAACCTCCGGCCCCGTGCTTTCAAAACCCGGAGATCTGGCCGCCATGCTTACCACTGAGCTCGCTGAAGGCGATATCCTTTTTATCGACGAAATACACCGCCTTAACGCCGCAGTGGAAGAAGCCCTCTACCCCGTAATGGAGGATTTCATTTTCTTTATAAGCACAGGCAAAGGCCCCGGAGCTACTACCCTTAAACTCGCCGTGCCGCGCTTTACTCTGGTGGGCGCTACGACCAGAAGCGGATTGCTCACCGGCCCTTTACGGGACCGTTTCGGACTTTCATTTAATCTGGGCTTTTACGGAGAAACTGAAATTGAAGCCATTCTTGAGCGGTCGGCCGCCATACTTAACACTTCCGCCTCACCGCAGGGCCTGAAACTTATAGCCGCCCGCTCGCGCGGCACGCCGCGCATAGCCAACCGCCTGCTTAAAAGGGTTCGCGATTTCGCCGAAGTGAAAGGCACGGGCGTTATCACTCCGGAGATCACGGAAGCCGCCATGGCTTCGCTGGAGATAGACTCGGAGGGGCTTGACAATCTGGACCGCCGCCTCCTTACGACCATAGCGGAAAAATTTGAAGGCGGGCCGGTGGGGATAGAAACGCTGGCCGTTTCCATTTCCGAAGAGCAGGACACGCTCACGGATGTAATAGAGCCTTTTCTTATGCAGAGCGGATTTTTAAAGAGGACGACAAGAGGCAGAGTTCTTACCGCCAAAGCCGCCAGACATTTGGGCCTTAAACTTCCGCGGCAGCAGGAACTGTTATAAAATGCTGCGACTTGCCGCCTCCCTCGTTTTCGCCTTTTGCGTATCAGTCAACGCCTCGGATGGAGCGCAGGGCGACAGCGGGCCCAGAATAAGAGTCGCCATAGTCCGTGATTCCCCCCCGATTAAACTTAAAACTTCGGTAAAAACCTACGTGCAGGAGGTAAAAACCGGACAAAAATATCTCCTGCTCGCAAACGCCTACTATGAAATACGAAGTTTTGGCACCCAATCCCTTTCGGTGGCTAATCAGAAGCTCTCTTCTCCAATAAGGCTGTTGGCGGCGGATGGTTCCGAAAAAATACGCCTCGGCGGAAACATTTACAAAGGGGATATGCTGATCAAGGTGGCTTCAAACGGCAGGCTTGATATCATAGAAGAACTCCCGCTTGAAGACTATCTTTACGGAGTTCTGCCGTCGGAAATGAGCCCCTCCTGGCCGCTTGAGGCGCTGAAAGCGCAGGCTGTGGCTTCGCGCAGCTACGCCGCGAAGAACATAAATCCGGCCAAAGATTTTGATATCACCTCCGGAGCCGACATGCAGGTATACAACGGAACGAAAGGCGTAAATTCAAGGATACTTGAGGCCGTTAACTCCACGCGCGGAGAGGTGCTGAAATACAAGGGCAAAATAATAACCGCTTTTTTTCACTCCTGCTGCGGCGGACGCACCGCCAGCGCAAAAGCGTACTGGGGTGAGGAAGTCGTGAAGCCACTTGAAGGGGTGAGCGATCCTTATTGTTCCCTCGCCGCGCATTATCAGTGGAGCTTCCATGTGCCATACGAAGACCTGCTCACTTTTGTGCAAAACAGCGGATCGACCGCGTTAAAGATTAAAGCCATCAAGGTATATAAAAAGGACCGTTCCGGGAGAGCTCTCAGCCTGCTTTTTCACACGGATCAGGGGGACTTCCAGCTGCCCGCCGGTGAATTCAGGAAAAATTTCGGCAGCAATTCTTTTAGAAGCACATATATCACCCGTATTAAAGAGGACAAAAGCGGATATGAATTTTACGGGCGCGGCTGGGGGCATGGCGTGGGACTCTGTCAGGAAGGCGCGAAAGAAATGGCCGCGCGCGGAAAGAGTTATAAAAAAATTCTCAGGCATTATTACCCCGGCGCTTCCATAACCGATTATGACAACTGACCCCGCCAAACGCTTGCTCCGCTCTTTTGGTTCGGATGCTATCGCTTATGGACATAATTCCGGTAATACCCCGTCGCTTTGCCCCAAAAGGGCGGGGCCTTCGGCAAATAAGCAGGCGGTTAGGGCAACCTCCGCGTCTTTGCACGAATTTTCTTCCCTGGAAATAGAGCCGCTTATAGCCCCAAAACCGGCCGAGCCGGCGGACTCCTCGCGCCTGCTGGTACTTAACCGCGCTTCCGCCTCTATGAGCCACCTTGTTTTCCGTGAGCTGCCCTCGCTGCTGGGGCCCAATGATCTGCTGGTCTTAAACAGAAGCCGCGTCTGGAAAGCGAAACTGCCGGCGGAAAAGCCCACGGGAGGAAAAACCGATCTGCTTCTTATTGCTCCGCAGCGTCCGGATATGACCATTTGGACGGCGCTTGCAAGGAAAATAAAAGCGGGGCAGCGCCTTGTATGCGGCGCGGGTGTCAATGCCGTCTGCGCCGGGCTTAACCCGGACGGCAGTTGGACCTTTGAATTTTCCAGCCCGGTTAACGAAGCCTATCTGACGGAACATGGACAGGTTCCCCTTCCCCAGTATATTTTAAAAGCCAGAAAAAGAAAAAGTTGCGGCAACGCCGAGTTTGCGGCTGACGAAGCGCGCTACCAGACGGTATTTGCCGACGCCCCCGGCTCAATAGCCGCGCCCACGGCCGGTTTTCATTTTACTCCCGCGGTATTCGCGGCGCTTGAGGCCCGGGGCGCGCGCGTCGCGTTCGTCACACTTCACATAGGCTGGGGAACTTTCAGGCCGGTGCGCTGCAAAAACCCGGCCGATCATGTTATGCTTGAGGAAACCTGTTTTCTGGACTCCGGGACGGCTTCAATGATAAACGCCCACAAAAAATCCGGAGGGCGCGTTATAGCCGTGGGCACCTCCTCCATGCGCACTCTTGAAACTTTCGCGGGGACGGACGGCCGGCTTATCCACGGTGAAAGGCGCGCCGGGCTTTTCATACGCCCCGGTTATAAGTTCAAAGTAGCGGGCGCGTTCATAACCAATTTGCATGTGCCTGATTCTGCGCCGCTTTATATGACCGCGGCTTTTGCGGGGCGTGAGCCGCTTTTTAAAGCCTATACGGAAGCCGTAAGGGAAAAATACAGGTTTTATTCTTACGGCGATTCAATGCTTATTTTATAGTAAATAGCGAATAGTGAGAAAATGAACCGGGCAGTATCCCAGAAGAGATTATTAAATTTCGAGTAGAAGGTGGGTTTTTATGGCTGTTACTATTCGCTATTCACTTTCTTACTATTTGCTTATTACCAAGGGGTCAGCTTAAATGCCATATTTTGAGGTTTTGCACAAAGACAAAGACACCCAAGCCAGGGCGGCGGCACTTAAAACCGCGAGCGGCGTAATTCACACCCCGGTTTTCATGCCGGTAGCCACCCAGGGCACCGTGAAGGCGCTTTCACAGGATGATCTGAAGGCCATAGGAACAGAATGCATACTTTCAAATACCTACCACCTCTACCTTAGACCCGGGCTTGAAACCCTGAAAACTTTTGGAGGTCTGCACGGTTTCATGAACCATCGCGGGCCCATTCTTACCGACTCGGGAGGCTTCCAGGTTTACAGTCTGAGCCGCCTCCGCAAGATCACCGATTCAGGCGTGCATTTTTCCTCCCATATAGACGGCAGTCCGCATTTCTTTACTCCCGAGAGAGTGATAGACTATCAGGAGGCCATAGGCTCCGATATCTGGACCTGCCTGGATGTCTGCGTAAAGAACCCCGCCACAAGAGCCGAGGCCGTGGACGCGCTTGAAAAAACCACCCGTTGGGCCGAGAGGGCCAAAAAGCATTTCGCGGAAAAAGTGAAAGCGTACCCTCACGCCAAACGGCCCCTTCTTTTCGGGATAATACAAGGCTCCATCTATCCGGACCTCAGGGCCACGGCGGCAAGACATATAGCGGAGCTGGGGGTGGACGGCTTTGCCGTCGGAGGCCTTGCGGTCGGAGAGACAAAACGCCAGATGATGGAATCTCTTGCCGCCGTGATGGAGGTTCTCCCAAAAGACAAGCCTGTTTACTTCATGGGCCTCGGCTCCCCGGAAGATCTATGGGAAGCCGTAAGCCTGGGCGTGGACATGTTTGACTGCGTTCTGCCGACCAGAAACGCCCGCAACGGCCAGGCCCTGACTTCAAAAGGAAAACTTTACATAAAAAACGCGCCATATCGGAGGGACGATTCCCCCCTTGACCCAGCCTGTGATTGTGAAACCTGCCGCAATTATTCCAAGGCCTATCTTTCGCACCTTTATAAGGCCAAAGAGCTGCTGGTCTCCCGGCTTATATCCATACACAACCTGCGGTTCCTGATTAACCAGACCAAGGCCATGCGCTCGGCCGTAGAGTGCGGAGACTTCCGAAAACATAAAAAAATATTCATGGACAGCTATTTGGCCCCATAAAATAGCGGCAAACTTCAAGATTCAGGATTTAAGACGGCAAAAATTTGTTAAAATAATAAAAGAATTATAGTTTCTACGGAGGACAAGATGAACCCGAGCCCCGCTTTCATGCAATTCATACCGTTGGCAGCCATAATGCTTATTTTTTATTTCCTGTTGATCCGTCCCCAGCAGAAGCAGATGAAGGAAATGAAAAAGATGCTTGAAGCCTTAAAGGTCGGCGACAAGGTACTTACCAACGGAGGCATAATAGGCACCATCAGCGCTGTACGCGAGCACGAGTTGGAAATTGAAATAGCAAAAGGGGTAAAAATAACCCATGTGCGTTCGCATATCCACTCAGTTTTAAACGAGACAAAATAAGAGGTATAAAATGACCAAACTTCATTGGAAAATGGGTTTAATCCTTGGACTTTTAGTGCTTTCCATTTACCTGTTATATCCCACCGTTGAATGGTACACAAAAACCAACGATGAACGGGGCAAACTTGAACTCGCGCGCATGCGCCCCAAGAAAATTTTAACATTGGGACTGGACCTTCGGGGCGGCACGCACATGCTGCTTGAGCTGGAAGCTGATAAGCTTAATAAGAAAGAAACATTAAACGACGCCATGTCCCGCGCGATAGAAATTATCCGCAACCGCATTGACCAGTACGGCGTGGGAGAAACCCCCATTTCAAGGCAGGGTGACCGCTGGATAGCGGTGGATCTCCCCGGAGTTTCAAACGCCCAGGAGGCCGAGAATCTTATAGGCAAAACCGCGCTGCTTGAATTCCATCTGGAAAATTCCGGCGAAGGCGCGCAGGCGGCAATCGCGAAAGCGGAATCGCTTGACGGTTCCCCTTTTGACAAAGACGGTAATCTGGTCCCGGAAGTCGCAAAACTCATGCCCAAGGGCACCGGCCTTTATAAGGCGGCCGACAACGGCGAGGAAGGCGGCTCACGGGTCAAGTATTACGTGCTTGACACGACTGTGCCGGTTACCGGCGCCTATCTGGAAAACGCCAGGGTGGAAACGGACCGCCAGTTCGGCTACCCGAACATTAACTTTACCTTTAATAAGGAAGGCGGCAAGCTTTTTGATACTTTCACCGGCGCGAACGTCGGCAAGAACCTGGCCATAGTGCTTGACGGTGTGGTACACTCGGCCCCCGTGATAAAAAGCAGGATTTCCGGAGGCAGCGGGGTGATAGAGGGCACTTTCACTCTGGAAGAAGCCCGCAATCTGGCAATAGTCCTGCGCGCCGGCGCGCTGCCCGCCCCCGTGAAAATCATTGAAAAACGCGTGGTAGGCCCGGGGCTTGGCGAAGACTCGATACGCAAGGGCCTTGGCTCCTCCGTTATCGGTTTTCTGCTTGTGGTGGTATTCATGCTGTTTTATTACAAAGGCGGCGGCTTCATAGCGGATGTGGCCCTGGTTCTCAACTTCGTTATTCTGCTTGCGGCCTTGAGCTATTTTTCGGCCACTCTTACCCTGCCGGGAATAGCCGGTATGATATTGTCGCTTGCTATGGCCATAGACGCCAATGTGCTTATACTTGAGCGCATGCGCGAAGAAATGCATCTCTCAAAACCGGTGGCAATGGTCATTCCCACGGGCTACGACAAGGCCTGGAGCGCCATCCTTGACTCCAACATGACCACCTGGATCGCAGCCGTATTCCTGTTCCAGTTCGGTTCGGGACCCGTGAAAGGTTTTGCCGTGACGCTGACCATCGGCCTGCTGATCGGTATGTTCACCTCCGTGTTCGTTACCAGGGCCTTTTACGAATTTTGGCTCACCTCAAATCCAAAGGAGCTCAGTATATGATAGAACTGCTTCCAAAGACACATATTGATTTCGTAAAAAAACGCTTCATTTTCTTTACTATTTCCGGAATAGTAACGCTTGCCGGCATTATCTCGCTGTCCGTAAAGGGCCTTGACCTCGGCCTTGATTTTACCGGCGGTACTCTGGTGCAGGTGAAGTTCGAGAAGCCTGTGGACATATCCGCGATACGGACCGCGCTTAAGGGCGCAGGCATTGAAGCCGGCATACAGACCTACTCCGAAACCAATTCCTTCGCTTTGAAGGTCAAAGGCACCCAGGAAAATGTAAATGAAACCGCCGACAAGATGACCGCGGCGCTTAAAACGATACAGGGCGATTCCTTCACCGAGGAAAAACGGGATTATGTGGGGCCTGTGGTGGGACGCGACTTAAGCAAGAAAGCGCTTTTTGCCATTATCCTGTCTATGTTCGGGATAATCGTCTATGTAGCGTTCCGCTTCTCGAACCCCGTATGGGGCACGGCGGGCGTTATAGGCATTATGCACGATGTGTTTGTGGCGATAACAGCCATGTCGCTTGCCAACCGCGAGGTTGACCTGGTGATAGTGGCGGCTTTCCTCACGATAGCCGGTTACTCCATAAACGACACCATCGTCATTTTTGACCGCATGAGGGAAAATATGAAAAAGTTCCCCAAAATGCCCATGGGCCAATTGATAAACATGAGCATTAATGAGTGCCTTTCAAGGACCATCATAACCACCCTTACGGTTTTTATAACCGTGCTGGTGCTTTTCCTCTTCGGCGGCAGCGGGATAAACAATTTCGCTTTTTGCATGCTGATAGGCACCATTACCGGCGTCTACTCGACCATATTCATCTGCTCGCCCATAGTTTACCAATGGGAGCACAGGGCGAAGTGAAGGAAGAGTGAATAGTGGAGAGTGTAGTGTGTAGAGTATTTAAGAAAGGTACGTATGGTCTCTACACTATCTACCCTACACTCTACACTGACTATGCGCAAAATCAAGAATTTTAAAATCCCCATTTACACCTACGACATACTGCGCAGGGCCCGCAAACACAGACTGGATCTGCCCTCGGCGGGGCTTGCGGATGAAGAAGCCGCCAAAGAATACATCGCGGGGCTCGCCTCATCCATTGAGCCTTCCACGGTTTTTGCCCATCTCCCGCAACAGGACTCCATAGCCGCGGGAATAAGCGGAAAGCCCGGCACGCGCATGACCGTTGGAGTGATTACGCTTGGTAAAGCTTTTGAAAGCAGGCTAGCCATTACCAGTGAAGAAACTCTGCGCCGCCTTGAGAGGATTGCTGGCGCTGTTTTTCTGGAAACCGGCTTTAATGTGGTAAAAGAGCTGCTTGGCAGTGAGACCGAGCCGGAAGGTTTTGAGCTTGAAGACCCGGTTTATATTCATTCTTCCCCCCCGCAGGAAACAGCGGCCCCCTGCGAGCCCACGTCAGTTCCTCTTTTTGAGAATGCATTGATAAAAGAGCTTTTTGAGCTGCTTGAAACCGGAAAGATCGGCGTTGTTTTTGAGTCGGGTGTTTTTAGCCCGAAATACCTGACTGTTTTCTCCATCCCCTGGATTTCCAAAAAGAAAAAGAAAGCGAAACAACAGCAGAGACTAGGGGCTGGCGGCAAGGGTACAGAAAATAAATAACTCCTGCCCTGACCCCTATCCGCTGTCCTCTCTACTCTAAAAATGTCACATATCTTTCTTATAATCTATAATTTACTTACCCCCCTGATCGCGCTGGGCTACCTTGTTTTTTTTATTTTTTCCCCCCGCAGGCGCCTGCTTAAGAACTTTTTTGCGGAACTTAAAGAAAGGCTTTCCGTGTCCCTCAACCTTCAGCCTTCAGCCGCGGACAGCGCCATGGGCCCGCGGCAGGCCAGTGTCACAGCCTTCAGCCTTCGGCCCTCCCCCATATGGGTGCACGCCGCCTCAGTAGGGGAAGTTAAAGCGTTGGTAAAACTTATCCCGGATTTGCGCGCGCTGGTTCCAAACTGTGAAATAATAATAACCGCTTCAAGCTGGTCCGGCAGAGAGGAGGCGCTTAAACTTTCCGCGAATGTCCGCCTGGCCCCGCTTGACTTCTACCCTCTCACAAGGGCTTTCATTAAAAAAACAGCTCCCCGCGCCTTGATAATCGTTGAAACCGAGATCTGGCCCAATATGCTTTTTTGCGCGGGGAAAGCGGGTGTGCCGGTATTTATGATAAACGCTCGCGTCTCCAAAAAAACGCTCGCACTTTACCGGGCATTTGCCCCGCTTACGCGGCTGATTTTTTCAGGCATAAAGCGTGTGCTGGCGCAAAGCCCGTGGGACGCGGAAAAGCTCAGTCTTCTGCCGGGACTCTACGGCAAAGTAATTGAAACAGGCAATTTAAAGCACGATTTAATAGGGGCTTCACCCTCCGGCAGCGCTGAAGTTTCAGGCTTTATCAAGGCCTCGCTCTGGGAGGGCACGCCTGTAATAACCGCCGGCAGCACCCATCCTGAAGAAGAGCACGTAATAATAGATGCCTGGCTGGAAGCTAAAAAAAAGATTCCGGCCCTTAAACTTATAATTGTGCCGCGCCATACGGAAAGGCTTGCTGAAACGGAAGCTATTGCGCGCAGCCGTTCGGTAGCGTTTGTCAGGTGGTCCGCTGGCCCCGCCCCTTTGGCCCAGGAAGCGGGCACTACCACATCACCCGGAACCGCCCATGCCGACAGATTGTTCCAAAGGGGCGGGGCGGATTGTCTGCTGGTTGACGCCATGGGCCTTCTGCAGGCCTTCTATGCCGTTTCCACGGTATGTTTTGTGGGAGGGACGCTGGACAACACCGGGGGGCACAACCTGCTTGAGCCGGCCCTGTTTTCAAAGCCGGTCCTGTTCGGGCCGAATTATAAAAACGCTAAACTCGCGGGCGCAGCCCTGCTGAAATTTAAGGGCGGTTTTATGGTGCGTGACGCCGCGGAACTGGGCGCAAGGCTCAATATGCTGCTTGGCGACCCGGCTTTCCTTAAGGATGCCGGAGAAAATTCCTTAAAATCCCTCCGCTCCCTTCAGGGAGCGACCGAAAAAACACTCGCCGCTATTTCCCCTTTCCTGAAATAAGCCTGAAATGAAAAGGGGTTCAGAATTAAACCCCTTGACTCCACTGCCGCTTGTTCAAACCCGAATTGCAATTCTATGGGCAGGTTGCGCTAGCTTGACAGTTTCCAAGGCAACAGTTCGGCGTGCCGCCCGAGCAGGCGGTACCTGCGGCGCAAGTACCGCAGGTACCGCCTGAGCAGTTGCCGCTAAATAAACAGGGGGTAGTAGCGTTGTAACATGTGTTCTGCGTGCCGGTCGGGCAGACGACCGAAAAGCTGCAGGTCGCGGAGCAGCCGCTGCCGGCCGAGCAGGTGCCGGGGTGATTGCCTCTGTGTGTCCCGTCTACACAGCAGGCGTTCTGATCGCACCCTAACGAGCCCGAGCAGGCGTTTGCGGTGCAGCCAGTGCGCACATTGGTAGCGTCCGCGCACTGCGTCAGACAATTCGTGTTAATGTTGCAGGTTCCGCCGCCGCAGGTCGTGGTGGAATTGCCGGAGCAGGCGCAGGCGGAACCCTGCGCGCAGCCATCGCAGGCGCCGCCTGAGCAGTTGCCGCCATATGAGCAGGGGTGGGTTGCATTATAACACGCGCCCTGTGTGCCGGTCGGACAGGCCGCCGGACTGCTGCAGGTACCGGAGCAGCCGCTGCCGGACGAACAGGTGCCGGGGTATACTCCTGAGTGCGTGCCGTCAACACAGCAGGCGGCCGTGCTGCATGCGGATGAGCCCGAGCAGGCGTTGGCGGTGCAGCCCGTGCGCACCGCGGTCCCGCTTGCGCACTGCGTCAGACAATTCGTGTTATTATTGCAGGTTCCGCCGCCGCAGGTTCTGGTAAAACTGCCGGAACATGTGTTGCATCCCGGCTGCGGGCCGGCAAGATTGCTGCAGCCGTTAGCCCCATCGGCATAGCGGCAGACCGGACAACAGCCGCTGGCCGCGCCTATCGCGTCAACCGCGTTGCGCAACTGGGTGATATGCGAAGCGCTGACGAGCGTGGAGCCGGCGGTGATGGCGCCCCAGCCTGGAGCCGCCGGAACCACGCCGGAACACCAGCCATTGAATGCCGTATTAATATCATCCAGCTTGTCGCGCAGGTTATCAAAATGAATCTTGCGGATGCGTGTGGTGCCGGCTGTGATGGTGGCGTCGTCGCCATTTTCATTCCAGGCCGCCGCGGAAAAACCATAGTCTGTGCGCTTGTTATTAACCGCCGTGCGCAGCTCATCAATATGAACCTTGCGGATATTGACGCCGGCGCTGATAACATCCGTCCAGCCGTAAACCATCCCCGGCAAGGACATCAAAACCCATACCAGTATGCGCACGATGGACGCGTGAAAACCTTTTCGGCATTGATCGGTTAAATTTCCCATTTTACGCTTCTTTACTGCTGTTTAACTCCGCTTATCATGCTTTTCCAGTCCGCTTCGTTCCAGCCGAAGGGCCCGTACCGGTTTTCCCAAAGGAACGCGGGACCGTCTTTAATTTCAAGCTCGCGGATTAAAGACGCATCCTGCCTGAGCAGTTCAAGGCCCTCGCCCGACGCTATACACTTTGTTATGGTTTCCGATTTTTCAATACATGACGAAGCCCGCATGGTATCATCCAGGTTCTGATTGCGGCAGTTCAGATACGTGAAAAAATTATCTATTGAGGCATGCTGAAAAATGCATATCTGCCGGATATCTTCGTCGATCTCCAAGTCGCCTTTATCCGCGGTCAAAGAGGCTGGGTGACCGGCTTTATCGCCTCTCCGGGGGACGCCGGCCGCTTTTCCTGAAGCCGGACCGGGCGAGGCGGGCGCCTCAGTCGCGGCGGCCACCGCCTGCGTAATGTAATGAAAGCTGAAGGTCAGATCGGAGGCTTTTGTTTCAGTCAGAAATTTTAAAAATTCCGCCTCGGCTGCCGTCGTCACAGGGGAAAGACTTTTGACAAATACATCTATCTGCCCCGGGGCTCGTTTGCGCCTTAACTGAACGCTGGGAGTATAATTTCCCTGCCCAGGCAATATCAAATAATTATCATGCGATTTTGCATAGGAAACTTTCAGGAGATTCTGAAAATTGGGGTCATGTTCCACCTTTTTATCCAGCACGTAAAGCGGCAAAACCCGGGCGTCATATTGTTTTATCAGTCCCTCGCCCTCTTTGGAACCGGCGTCTATTATCCGGATGTTGACGCCGGGGTGGATCTGTTTAATCGTTTCCGCCAATGTCGCGCCGCAGAATTTACAGCCCGTCTCAACTACGGCCAGCGCGTCAAACTCGACAGGGTTGTCGCCGCAGCCTCCGCCGGATCCCGTCGTCTCGGGAGGCATATTTTCCGCTTTTGAGCAGGCAGCAGGCAGCCGTAAAATGCCTTTGCCTTTCAGGGCATCGCAAATAGCCAGTGTGATGGAACGCAAACTGCGGCTTCCGTTATAGGCAATTGAATCCACGTAAATCGTGGGGGAAGCGCCGGCTTTGCGTTCTATTGAAAATTCCAGGCTTTTTGAAAGCAAAGCCGCGCCTTCAGCCCCGCCGGAACAGTTTTGAACGGCTGAAGACGAAATCCCCGCCAGCGAGGCGGCTTTCTGCCAGTCGGAGTCATTAATACTTTTGTTCCTTTCCAGAATGAAAACCATGAATTTTTCCGGGAAGTGTTCCATTACGCATAGCTGACGCAAATCCTCATCCACTTCTTTTTGCCCGTGCATGCTGCGGAATTCCGGAGTTCCGCCCGCGGCGGGAGTGGATTTATCGGCGATGAAAAACAGCCGGAGATCGGTAAAATCCTTTAAGCTCGCGACCGCGGGAAATATGCCGTTTTCAGCCTGTACGCCGTATGGGCACATGCTCATTACATGCAGGTCAAGCGCGACTTTTTCCGGCTTGGCCGTATGCGCGGCAACGATGCGGCTTGCCGGAAAAAATATCAGAGCCAGGAAAATCGTTGACCTTTTCATATCATTTAAAATATATCACAATGGATTCCCGGTTTAAGGCGCATACACAGCGTAATATCCGGCCGGGCTTGTAGCCGTGTAGCTTACTTTCAACGTCCCGCATTGCGCGGTTCCCGACGCGTTTATACCCAGGGCGACATCCGGCAGCGTACAATCGGTCGGGTCCGCGGCCAGGGCGGTGGCTTTTCCGACTGTGACATTGGAAGGCAGCACATAGCGCAGGAAATTATCGCTGCTCCATTCGCCGACTAAATATTGGGGCGTGGTGGCGTTGCCGGCATCGGCAGTCATATTGAAGTAATTGTTATAGAGATAGCCAGCAGCAGTACGAACCGGAATAGTATTACCCACAATCGGCAGAATCTGGTTACTGGCATGGAAATTATCCACGGTATCCGCGTTGCCGCTGATGCTGCCGATGAAATTGGTGGCGGTAATAGTATGGCCGGAGAAATCTCCGTTGGCGTCGCGCCGCACTACAGTGTTGACGGTGGCGGCTTCGGTGGACTGCACCCAGCCCGGAGTTGCGGCGCCGTTGGCCTGCAGAAGATAATTGGCCGTGCCGGCTCCAAGGGCGCTCATAACGCCGGCGGCGGAAAAATAAGGGACCGCGCCTATAGCCCCGGCGCTCAGGTTCGCGCCGGTTCCGCCGTAAAGGCTTGAAAGCGGGCTTGCCAGTTGAAGAACGCCCGCGGCCGTGAAAGTGGATTTGGCCGCTCCCTGTCCGAACTGCGCGTTGCCTTCCACATCAAGTTTCGCTCCCGGATTCGCCGTCCCGACGCCGATATTGCCGGCAAAATAATTATTGCCGCTTCCGCTTGAAATCAGCACGCCCGTTTGGGAGATGTTGCCCGAAACCGTCAGTTTTTGATCCGGAGATGTTGTCCCCAGGCCCATCTTGCCGGCAAAATAATTATTGCCGCTTCCGCTTGAAATTATCATACCCGTCTGGGAAATGTTGCCTGAGACTGTCAGTTGCTGGTCGGGAGAAATCGCTCCGATGCCCGCGCTGCCGCTTATTATTATTCCATTTGACGGCGGCGCGTTTACTCCGGCATAACCGCCGATCGATAATCCGCCGGCCACATCCAATTTCCCTTTTGGCGCCGCAGTGCCTATGCCCGTATTGCCTTCTATTATGGCTCCTGACGCCGGCGCAGCCATAATCCCGTAAGCCGCCCCCACCGCCATATTGCCGAGAACCCCGAGTTTGCTGTTAGGCCCCGTAGTGCCTATGCCCAGGCTGCCGGCAAAATAATTATTGCCGCTTCCGCTTGAAATCAGCACGCCCGTTTGGGAGATGTTCCCCGCGACCGTCAGTCTTTGGTCCGGAGAGACTGTCCCGATGCCTGTCATAGCCGCGGGGGCGGTGGAAAGCTGTACATTGCCCGCGACAATCAGAGCGGCAAAATAGGTCAGCGTGGTCGAGCGCTGTACCAGGCCGCCGTCAAGGATCAAATCTCCGCCCACTAAAAGGTTTGTACCGGCAAGGTATGAGGAGATTCCCTGCGGACTGCCGATAACCAGCGCCCCCCCTCTGACGTTTAATTTCCCAGTGGGGTTCAGCGTTCCCACGCCCACATTGCCGCCGCTGTTTATTATCATGCCGTCGACATTGCCGGATTTCAATATAACGCTGCCGCCGTGGTTATCGGCGTTGGCCTGAACAAGCGCGTCATTGTTGGTTGATATGCCCGAAGCCGAGCCCAGGTTTGCGGTGGTCATTTTGGAGCCGTCGGAAAATATCAGGCCGTAAAGCTGCCCCGGCGAAGAGGTACCGGATATTCTGAGATTGCCCTCCACCGTTAATTTGTTGTTCGGATCCATTATCGAGGTTCCTATGCCCACATTGCCCATATAAGAACTTACGAATACGGCGGGCGTGGTGTTATAACCGGTGGAAATCCACACCACATTGTTCTGCATGCGCCAATACACGTCGTCAACCAGCATTTTTGTCTGTCCGCCGCCGCCGCCCACGGTCAGCGCAAGCGCTTTAGGATAGGCAAGCTGGGTTTCCAAACCGGCAATTTGCGCCGCGCCGCGGTAAAAATAGAATTTTGCGTCGGCGTTGCCGCCGCCCACCAGATAAGCCAGCGAATTGTCGTTGCTGAATATGGAGTTGCTGTCGCCTATCTGCAAATATCTTGAGCCGGTAAAATTAAAATTCGCCGCGCCTACTCCCACGCGGCTGCTGGTTATAATATCGTCCGAAGCCACAACCTGCTTCTTGAAAGTGTTCTGACCGTAGAAGATATTATCAGGGCTTAAATAGGCCGGATCCCCCTTTACGGAACCTATTGCGCCAGTCACGGTAAGACTGCCGTAAACAACGGTGGAAGAGAGAAAAACCTGGCTGCCAAGGCCTGAATTGGCGGTGAAATTACCATTTACCGCGACATCGCCTGCAAAAGCCGCCGTGGCCGCTATAATACCGTAATCGGCGCGCACATTGCCGTGCACATGCAGTTTTTCCCTGGGGGAGTCCGTACCTATGCCGACATTGTAAGAGTTGTTCTGTTGCAGCAGCAGGTGCGTGGCGTTCGCCGCGCGTATTTCATTGGGAGAGGAGGTCCAGCCGCTGTAAGCCCCGGCGGAAACGGCGCTTGCAAGCAGCCCGGTGTTAGTATGTATATCGCCGCTCACGTCAAGTTTATATCCCGGCGCCGCCGTCCCTATGCCGACATTCCCGTTCGAATGAACGCGCATGCGCTCCGCCCCGCCGGACCAAAGGGCTATAACATCGTTACTTTCGCCAAGTGAAATATACTCGGAATTATTGCCGGTTATGCGGCCGTTCGCCACAAACAGGTTCCCCTGGATGTTAACTACTCCGAGGTGTGTGTTGTAAATACCGGCGTCGCCAAGATACAGGCTGCCGTTCACATCCAGCGTTCCCATAGGGCTTGGAGTCCCGATACCCATCTTTCCATCGTTGGTAATGCGGGCGAGTTCTAGAGTCGGGGTGTTGAAGATGACATCCCCGGGGGAGACGTTGGCGGCCTTTATCACCACAAAATCGTCAGAGGCGATTCCATTGGCCGAGCCAATATTGGCTGCTGTCATAAAGGAGCCGCCCGGGAAGCTGATGCCGTTACCCGAGCCAAGCAATTTAATATTGCCGTTTACTGTAAGCTTACTGGGGGGCGTGTCGGTAATACCTATCCCGACATTGGAGTTTGAAGTAGTGGCCAGCAGCACCTGGTAGGCTGCCGTAAAAGTTGAAACGCCAAGGCTGGATCCGTCTTCAAGTTTCTTCGCCACTATTGCGTACGACACGCTGTTCAGCGGTTCGCGGGGTGTAAGAGTCTCGCTTTCCACCTCCACCTCAAGATAAAGGGTTCCGGCGCCGGCAAAAGTCCCCCAGGGAGGCGTGATGTTCGTGCTGAAAATACCCTGCACCGCGGTAGCCTCTACCTCCGGCTTCTCAGGAGTTGCGCTGGTCCAGAGCGGCGTTCCGCCTGTCAAAACGTTATAAATTTTAAAGATCAGGTGTATATTGCCGCTTACTGGGGCGTTGTCCCGCTCAAGGCGGCCCTGGTAGTTTATGGAGCCGGGCACGGCCCCCGGGCTTATTTCCCCCGCCGGCGCATAAGAAACCAAAGCGGCCGCCATGAAAATCGCCATCGTCAGACATTTTTTCATATAAAATCTCCCGAACACCGCTACCTTATCAGAACCAGTTTTCCGCTCTTTGACGAACCTTCCCCTTTTACAAGGTAAAGATAAAGCCCGCTTGCCACGGTGGAACCGTTATCGTTTTTAAGTTCCCGCCAGACAACGCTGTCTGTATTATCACTCTTTTTCAGGCGTTTCACTAACTCGCCAGAGAGGGTATAAATATCAACTTCGGCCCTGAGCGTGAGACGTGTGAAAGTGACTGAAGTGCAGTTATTCCTGATGTTGCAGGGGTTGGGATAAACATGCGCGGCAGACACATCCGCCTGCGCAGGCCTCCAGGAGTTTACCGCCCCCCAGCTTACGGTATAGCGCCCGCCGGAAAGCGGGGTTTCGGCGCCCATCTGGCCTGTGCTCCCTAAAAGAGAATAGCCTCCCCCTGTTTTAGCGACGCTATTGCCCACCGTCGCCTGCTCGCTTATCAGGATGCGGAAAGAGTTTGACCTCATTAAAGCCCCTGTCAACCCGTAGAAAAATAATACGGCCGCGAAAAGAATGACCCGGTAAAATGGCCCCGCGTATTTATGCATATTATATTGATAGCTGAAATCATGTTACATATCAATGTTTATTACGTTACAGGTTTGTTCCCCCCCGGTTTTTTAGCAGGGCTTGTCAGCCATTTTTTGTGATTCCTTAGGCTGTTTTGGCTGCCCGATACACAGCCCGGCGGCCAGTCCAACAGCCTTTCTTGCTGCACCTATCCACCTGAACAGTCGCTAAATGATATAATTTTTAATTGATAATGGAAATACTTACGGAGACCCCGAAAATCCTGGTTATCAGGATGTCGTCTTTGGGCGACATCATACTGACGGCGCCTGTGCTGCGCAATCTTAAAGACAGATGGCCGGAGGCCCGCATAGATCTGCTGGTAAAACACCAGTTCGCCGCCGCGGCCTCCAACAGCGTTTTTCTTTCGGGGGCGGTGGAATTCCGGGGGCTCTTTAAAACAGCCCGGACGCTCAACTCAGCCGGTTACGATCTTATAATTGACCTCCACGCCACCCTTCGCAGCCGCCTGCTTTCCACCCTGATAAGGGCGCCGTTAAAAATCCGCTACCGCAAAGATTCATTGGCCCGCAGGCTGTTCGTAAATTTCAGAGTGCCAAGCCCTGCGCTTGAAAAGCACACCCTTGAGCGTTACCTGGAAACGCTTGGCCGCCTTGGCGTGCCCGTAAAATATACCGGGCCGCTCCTTGGAGACTGGAGTATCGCGCAAACCGCCGGCTTCCGGTCCATAGTCCCCCACCCGCCTTTGGCAGGTGTGAGTGTCTCACCAGTAAAGTTTTGCGTTTTTCAAAGCGCTTTTTTGGGCGACTGCGTGCTGACTCTGCCCCTTTTAAAAAAGCTCAAAGAAATAAGGCCGGACGCATCCATTACCGTCCTGACAAGGCCCGAAACCGCCGGGCTTTTTTCGGCTTCCGGCCTTTGCGCGGAGGTGATCACGGACAACAAAAAAACAGCCCCCTCCGCCGCCGGTGAATTTCTTCGCCTGGTGAGTGAGCTGAAAAGCAGAAAGTTTGAAGCCGCCATCATTCCACACCGCTCTCTCAGAACCGCTTTGCTCGCCCGCGCGGCCGGCATACCGCTTCGCTCCGGTTTTTCCACAAGCGCGGGAAGCTTTCTCTTCACGCATAAAGCGCCTTTTTCCTGGCTTCTGCACGACGCGGAACGCAATCTTACACTTTTAGCGCCGCTCGCGTGCGGGCCTTCCCCCGTGTCCCCGGCCCCGCAGTCCGGCCGCCCCGCAGCCTGGCCAGGCGGCGGAGTGGCCGCCGCGGCCGGAACTATTGAGAAGTTTGCCCCCGGCGAGAAAATTCTGATCGGCCTGAACGCGGGTTCGGCCTGGTTTACCAAGCGCTGGCCGAAAGAGTGCTGGGCAGCGCTTATCAGAAAACTGGCTTTTACGCACCGCTCGCGGATATTGCTGGTGGGCGGTCCGGGTGAAGCCGTCTGGAACAGTGAAATAGCCGGGATGGCCGGAGACGAAAACTGTCTTAACCTTACCGGAAAAACCGGCATCGGAGAACTTATGGGCCTGATAGCCGGGCTTAAGCTTTTTATCACCAACGATTCCGGACCAATGCATATAGCGGCGGCGCTTGGCGTGCCGGTGGCCGCGGTCTTCGGCCCCACTACCAGAGAACTTGGCTTTTTTCCCCACGGAGAAAAAACGGAAGTAATTGAAACACCGCTTAAATGCCGACCCTGCGCCCTGCACGGCTCAAAAAAATGCCCGCGCGGGCATTTTTTGTGCATGCGGCTCATAACGGCGGACAAGGTATTTGAGGCGGCCGAAAGGCTGTATGAAGCATGACGCCAGTGCTGAAGCGCTAGAAGTTCTGAAGCGCTGAAGTTACAGAATAGCTGGAAGAGTTGAAGTTTAGCAGACTTCAGAGCTTCAGGTCTTCAGAGCTCTAGATTTTAAACTTTAATTCAAGGGACCGGTGAGCTATGGAAATCCTGATAATTTCAGTTTTATTCCTGACTGCGGCCTATCTGAGCGGCCGTTGGGCCTGGTGGCGGAAAAAAACACCAGGCTTGCCCGTGCTGTGCTATCATAAAATCGGTACGCCTCCGCCCGGATCAAAGTTAAAAGAGCTTTGGGTAACGCCCGCTAAATTCCGGCGCCAGGTGAAACACCTGCTTGATAACGACTACAAAACCCTGCTCTTCTCAGAGCTTCTTGCGGCTTGTAAAGGCACGGCCCCCCTTCCTAAAAAAGCCGTGGTCATTACTTTTGACGACGGCTACGAGAACAACTATACCCAGGCCTGGCCCATACTTCGTGAACTGGGAGCGAAAGGGAATATCTTCGTGGTTTTCAATACCATCGGCAAGGCCAATACCTGGCATGATCCGGCCTCGGAACCATGGATAAACATGGCCACAGCCGAAATGCTGCTTGAAATGAAAAAAAGCGGAGTGATGGAATTGGGCTCCCACACCATGAACCACCCGCATCTTGGAGCGCTTGAGCCGGAAGACGCCGCCTGGGAAATGAGGGAATCAAAAAAACAGCTGGAAGTTTTGCTCGGCGGGGAAATATGTGCTTTCGCCTACCCATACGGAGACGGCGCCTATTCTCCTGCCGTGCGCGCACAGGCGCTGTCTGCCGGTTACAGCCTCGATTTCAGCTTTACGCAGGGCAAAACCTTCTGGCCATGGGACAGACAAAAAGGTCCGCTGGACAGGCTCTTTATACAGGGCGATGAAAACAACGTCGACCTGGCGCTGCATCTTTCCCGCGGAGCGTCAAGACTTTTTTAATCGTCGCGTTTTACGCGATGATTAAAAAAGTGCCATAAGCCGTATGTTTTAGGCCATAAGCTATAAGGGAACTCCTTAAAAAGCATACGGCATACGGCTTAAAGCGTATGGCAGCCTTTCAGCATATGGTTTACGGCTTATGGCAAACAAACAGTTTAGATAACGTTATGGACTTTATTCCTAAAAAAATCCTTCTGATACAGCTCCGCCAGATAGGAGACGTGCTTCTGACCACGCCGGCGGCGCAGGTTTTAAAGGATAATTTTCCGGAGGCAAAGCTTGATTTTCTCACCCAAGCCCCCTGCCACGAGGCATTATCCGGCAATCCTTTCATAGACGAAGTGCTGGTCTACCGTAAGGAAAGCCCCGTAAAATGGATGCTGGAAGTGCGGAAAAGGAAATACGATCTGGTCATAGATTTCATGTCAAATCCGCGCTCGGCTCTTATATGTTTTACCAGCGGCGCGCCGCTCAGGGCGGGGCCGGCATACACGTCATCCGCCTGGGCATACAGTTTAAAGCTCACAAAAAGTCCCCTTGACCATCCGTATAACCCGTTCTTCAAAATAGACAGTCTCAGACATTTGGGGCTTAAAAATATTTTTTACCCCTATCCCAAAATTTACATTCCAGAAACAGAAAAAGAAGCGGCAGAAGTCAGCCTTAAGAAAGCCGGTTTCGGCGGCGCCGGGACGCTTATCGGCATGGCCCCGGCTTCGCGCAGGATAACCAGGCAATGGCCGCGAGAACATTATGCCGCGCTGGCCGCGCTGGCGGCAGCGCGGTTAAAAGCGGAAGTCGTAATATTCTGGGGCCCCGGAGAAGAGGAGTTGGCACACCGTATAGCCGCCGCTGCCGGAAGTCCCCTGGTAAAGCCTGCGCCGCGCACTCCCACGCTGATGAGCCTCGCTGCCATGCTTTCAAAGACCGCTGTCCTGGTTTCCAACTGCAACGGCGTCAAGCATATCGCGCAGGCAGCGGGCGTGCCGACGCTTGGCATATACGGGTCAAGCCGGCCGGAAAGCTGGACGCCGCCGAACGATCCGATTCACCGCGTAGCGCGCGATCACTCCCTTCCCTGCGCGCCCTGCGGCAGCAACGAATGTCAACAGGAAACAATAAAATGTCTCAGCGGTCTGAAACCGGAGATGGTATTTGAAGAATTAATGTCTATGCCGGGACTGGCAAAAATACAATGAACTTTAAAAAAATACGCGCCGATCTTAAAAGCCGCCGGGGCGGCCCCCTCCTGTTAAAAATCCTCTCCCGCGTTTACGGCGGCATTATTAACGCCAGGAAAGCGCTTTACGCCTGCGGATTTTTTAAAACCCATTCCCTTGCCGCGCCGGTTGTTTGTTTCGGTAATATCTCCACCGGAGGCACCGGTAAGACCTCGACAGTATCCGCGGCCGCTCTTGAACTTAAAAGATCCGGTAAAAAACCGGCCATCCTGCTGCGCGGCTATAAACGTCAGGCGCCCTCCAAAAAGCTGACGGAGCTGGCGGGCCCCGGCCCGTTTAATCCCGCCGAGGCCGGCGATGAGGCCTTTATGCTGTACAATCTGGTTTCATCCGCCGATATTCCGGTAATGGTTTGCGCCGACCGCTTTAAAGCGGGAACTGCCGCCATAAACAACTACGGCTGCGACATTTTACTTATGGACGACGGCCTGCAGCATTTGGCCATGCGCCGGGACCTGGACATAGTATTGATAAACGCCACCGCTCCTTTCCATAAAGATTTCCTGCTGCCTTTCGGGGATCTGCGCGAAAATGCCATGGCGCTTAAAAGAGCCGGAGCGGTTATAATATCCCACTGTGAACACGCCACGCGCGGCGCTCTGGAAGAGCTTTCAGCGGAAATTAAAAAGATCAATCCCGGCGCCGCTCTTATAGAGAGCGCCCATCAGCCGGCTTTATTCATAAACGCTTTCACTAACGAAACCCTGGCGCCAAAGGCGTTCGCGGGCAAAAAAGCCGTGGCGCTTTCCGGCATAGGAGACCCCGAATCTTTCGAGAGCACGCTTAAAAATTTAAAAATCACCGTCAGTCAGACCTGGCGCTATCCCGACCACCACCATTTTACGCGTGAAGAGCTGATGTCGCTTGAAAACACCCGCGGCGGCGAGAGCATTATCACGACCTACAAAGATTTTTCCCGTTTCCCCCCCGATTGGAGGGAACTGCTTACCGGCGGGGTGTATCTGCTCTCGGTAAAAATAATTTTTATGCGCGACGGCTACCGTTCGCTTATGAACGCCGTCAATTCTGTTTTCAAGGAAAAAGACCGGTGAAAACCTGGCCGATTTTAAATAAAACCACTCCAAAACCCGCGGCTTTTATTGACCGCGACGGAACGCTCACACGCGATCGGGCCGGCATATATGTCACGGAAACCGCCGGTCTTAAACTTTACGTCCGTGCCGCGCGCGCTTTGCGGCTTTTGGCGGACAAAGGGTACCGCCTGATCGTGCTTACAAACCAGTCCGGCGTGGCCAGAGGATACATGAGCCTTGAATGCGCCAAGGCGATAAACCTTAGGCTGAAAAAACTGCTTAAGGAGAAAGGCGCGCGCCTTGACGCAGTATATTTCTGTCCGCACGGACCGGATGCCGGATGTTCCTGCCGCAAGCCGCGCACGGGCCTCGTAAGAGAGGCGCTGAAGGATTTCAGGACCGACCTGAAAGCTTCCATAGTAATAGGCGACAAAGCAAGCGACATGCAGATGGCAAAAAAATCCGGTATCACGCCTTTATTTGTCACCACCGGGCAGGGCCGCGGCCAGCTAAAAAAACACCCGGCGGCGTTAAAGGGCGTTTCCGTTTTCCGGGATATATTGTCGGCGGCGCGCAGCGCCCCGGACCGGATAGAGCCAAAAAATGCAAGGTGTAAAAGACAAAACATAATATAAAAACGAGAAAAACATGAAAAAACGCATCCTTATTTCACAAATCATAACCCTGGCGGTTATCGCATTGGCCAAACCCGACAGTCCGAAACTGTTTGCCGCTGGCTTTATATTAATGCTTTTAGGCCAAATAGTACGCGTACTCTCAAGCGCGGCCATAGTAAAATCCAGCACCCTTACCGTCTCAGGGCCCTACGCTGCGGTCAGGAACCCCCTCTACCTCGGCACCGCGCTGATGACACTTGGGATGCTGTTAATGCTTTCAAGCCCAAGGCACACATTCCGCACAGCCGCCATCTGGTGCGTCACACTTGCGTCATATTCCTGGATATATTCAAAGCAGATAAAGCATGAAGAAGAATTTTTATCCTCCACTTATGGTCCGCAGTTTGACGAATATAAAAAAAATGTACCCTCGCTCGTGCCGCGCCCGGCGGATATGAAATCCTTCTTTGATCTTTCCGCCTACTCACTCGATGTTTTCAGAAAAAACAAGGAATGGCGGGGCCTTTCCGCCGGATTTGCCCTGGCCGCCTTTATTTTCTGCAGAATAAAATATGGCTTTTAAAAAAATCTCTTATCCTTCAGCGCTTTCTCTCATCTGCCTGTTATTGGCGGCTTTGAGCGCGGATGGAGAAACTGTGCCGCTGATTTCCACCGGACCTGTGCCGCTGGTCTCCACCAGTCCTGTGCCGCCGGTCTCCGCCGGCCCTGTGGCGTTGCCGGGTGGCAAACTTTTGCGGCATCCCTACCAGGATTTGGAAGCCGTGCAGATTTTTACACCATCGGCTTCCCGCATCTTCCCAACGGTTGAGGGTAAATCCACCCAGACTTGGGCGGGGTTCCCCTTGCTCGGGGAAACGCTTGAATACGATATTTCCTGGGGCCTTATGACGGTTGGACACGCCTGGCTTAAGGTAGATAAACTTGTAATGATAGACGGAAAGCCGGTCTATCACATCACTTCCAGGTCGAAGTCCGCCGCCTTTATTAATAACTTCTTCCGTGTGGACGATATAAATGAGGCCTGGCTTGACCCGGAAACACTTAAATCTTTCGGCTATTATAAAAAAATCCAGGAGGGCGGCTACTTTTACAACGAATGGGTGCTTTTTGACACGCCGTCAAAAATTTTCAGGGGTGAGAGGATGAATAGAAAAAGGGAAATTACCAAGTTTGACGGCCCCCTTGAGGGACCGGTAAATGACGTGCTTTCCGCCATGTACGCGGTGCGCGTCATGGAGCTCAAAACCGGCTCAGCCCTGGAAATAAAAGTAAACACCAGGCGGAACTGGGCCATGACAGTTAAAGTCCTGCGCGCTGAAAAAGCCAAAACGGATTACGGCAAATTCAAGTGTTATGTGGTGGAACCCAGGGTGGGAGACGAGGGGATATTTGTTCCCAAAAAGGGCAAGCGCATGTTCGTGTGGCTCACTGACGATAACCTGCGCCTTCCGCTAATACTTAAAGCCGAAATCTTTATAGGTTCCGTAACCGCCAAACTGGTAAAAAGAACTGTGGACCAGCCAGAGCTGAAGCGCTGAAATCTGAAATTAACCGAATTGGCAAGGAATGCCTGATTCAGATTTCCATAACTTCAGCGCTTCAGCGCTATTTAGTATAATCTTGTTATGGATAGTGCGACTTACGACAGGATAGCCGCCCTGGTAAAAAATTTCAGCGGCCGGAAAATTACCGTCCTTGGCGATTTAATGCTGGACCGCTACGTAAAGGGCACGGTCAGACGCATCTCGCCTGAAGCCCCGGTGCCTATAGTGAAAGTGGCTGAAGAGTTTACCGTCTGCGGCGGCGCCGGGAACGTGGCCATAAACCTGGCAAAACTCGGAGCCAAAACCTCCATCATCTCTGTAACCGGAAAAGATTCAGCCGCTAAAAAGCTGTCACATGAGCTTAAAACGGCCTGCGTGGACGCTTCAGGCCTTATCGCCACAGATGAAGAGGCGACCATAGAAAAGACCCGCGTGATAGCCGAGCATCAGCAGGTAGTCCGTTTTGACCGCGATCCGCTAAAACCCCTTTCCCCCGGCCTTGAAAAACGCGCCCTCCATACCCTGGAACGGCAGTTAAAGAACGGAGCCGAAGCGGTTATATTTTCCGATTACGGGAAAGGCCTGCTCTGCCCGGCCGTAATAATCCGCGCTATACGCCTTTGCCGGGCGCGCCGGGTGCCGATTTTCGTGGACCCGAAAGTTGAGCATTTCAGACTATATAAAAAAGTTGCCTGTATAACCCCTAACACCATGGAAGCCTTCGGGGGCATGGGCCTGCCCCAGAAAGACGGAACGCCGGAAGTGGAAGCTCTGGGCAGAAAAATAATTTCAGAACTGCGCTGCCGCTCGCTTCTTATCACCAGGGGAGAACACGGAATGACGCTTTTTACGGCGCCCGGAGCCAGGCCCCGCGCGCTGCACATCCCCACTAAAGCCAGAGAAGTTTTTGACGTAACCGGAGCGGGTGACACCGTAATCTCGCTTTTTGCCCTGGCCTGGTCCGCGGGCGCGTCTCCCGAAGACGCGGCAATTACCGCTAATTTTGGAGCCGGCGTAGTGGTCGCCAAGCTCGGCACGGCCTCCGTATCAAAAGAAGAACTGCTTGAAAGCATGAGATCATGGATAAAAACTGCCTAATTGTAATACCTGCCAGATACAACTCGCAGCGTTTTCCGGGCAAGGTGCTGGCAAAAATCGCCGGGAAGCCCGTTCTTCAATGGTGCTATGAAGCGGCCGCGCGCGCGGGTCTTGGCGAGATCCTGATAGCTACCGAGGACTATCGCGTTATGGCGTTCGCCAAGTCCATAGGCGCGAAAGCGGTTCTTACCAGCTCGCGCTGCCAGTCCGGGACTGACCGGGTTTTTGAAGCGGCCGGGAAAACAAAAAAGAGCTTTATTATAAATTTCCAGGGCGACGAGCCTTTTATGCGCGCGGAAACCCTTGTTAAAGCTTTCAGGCAGCTTGCGCGCGCCCGCGACTGCTCCATAGGCACCGCCTGCGCCCGCATACGGGATGCCGCCGATATAAAAAATCCGAACTGCGTCAAGATCGCCATGAACTCAAAAGGCCGGGCATTATATTTCTCACGCGCCCCCATACCTTTCCATCACCCTCTTTCTGAACTCAAAAACTATCCTTTTTACAAACACTGCGGCTTTTACATCTACCGCAGGCGATCTCTGGCGCGCTTTGTCAAACTGCCGGCGAGCCCTCTTGAAAAACTTGAAAGGCTAGAGCAACTGCGGGCCCTTGAGAACGGCATGGGAATAACAGTGGCCGAAGTGCGGGAGCTCGGCCCCGCCATAGACACGCCCGCGGACCTTAAAGCGGCTGAAAAGTATTTGCGGCGCCAGTCACAAGTATAGTTAGTTGCACGTTACCAGTCACAGGTGAAGAATGAAAGTTCGCTTGAGACTTGCGACTTGAGACTAAGCTGACCTGTGACTTGAGACTATACATTAGCAGGAGCGATTTAAATGGCCAAATATATTTTTGTCACCGGCGGCGTGGTAAGTTCACTCGGCAAGGGCATTACGGCGGCCTCGGTCGGCCGCCTGCTTAAAGCCCACGGGCTCTCTGTAAGCATCGTAAAATGCGACCCTTACCTGAACGTCGACGCCGGCACCATGGCGCCCTTCCAGCACGGCGAGGTATTCGTGACCGACGACGGGGCGGAAACCGACCTGGACCTGGGCTATTATGAAAGATTCCTCGGTATTGACACCGGCCGCCGGAACAATATTACGGCCGGCCAGATTTACCAGGCCGTTATTTCAAAGGAGCGACAGGGCCTTTATCTGGGCCAGACAGTGCAGGTTATCCCCCATATCACCGATGAGATAAAAAGCCGTTTTTTTAAGGCGGGAGAGGGCTTTGATATCACGATAATCGAGATCGGCGGCACGGTGGGCGACATAGAAAGCCTCCCTTTCCTTGAGGCCGCGCGCCAGATGCGCCGGGATAAAACAAAAAACGACACCATATATATACATGTCACGCTGGTGCCTTACCTCTCCTCAAGCGACGAGCTTAAAACCAAGCCCACCCAGCACTCGGTAAACAAACTGCGCGAAATAGGAATAGACCCGGACATAATAGTCTGCCGCGCCGACAAGCCGCTCGCCCGGGAGATAAAAAACAAGATCGCGCTTTTCACCAGTGTGCCGGAAGAAGCCGTGATAGACGCCCCCAACACGTTCTCCATCTACAATGTGCCCAACATCCTTAAGAAACAGGGCATAGACGAACAGATCATGATGCTGCTGCGCCTGCGCAGCAAAAAATGGGATTTTGAGGAGTGGACCGCGTTCGTGGAGCGTCTTAAGACTTCCATGAAGGCCGAAAGCGTACGCATAGCTATAGCCGGCAAATACACGAAACTTAAAGACTCCTACAAATCCCTTGCCGACGCCATACTGCACGGCGCCATAGCCAACGGCGTTCAGGCCGAAATATGCTTCGTTGATGTGGAAGCCCCCGACTTCCGCGAGAGCCTCTCTGGAATGAACGCTATAATAGTGCCCGGCGGCTTCGGTGACCGGGGAATAGAAGGCAAGATAGAAGTGGTACGCTACGCCCGCGAAAACGAAATCCCGTTCCTCGGCATCTGCCTTGGCATGCAGTGCACGGTCATAGAATTCGCGCGCGATGTGCTTGGATTTAAAAACGCCCATTCGACAGAGTTCTCCCCCAAAACCCCGCACCCTGTGGTAGGCCTTATGCTCGCTCAGAAAGGTGTTAAGGAAAAGGGCGGGACCATGCGCCTTGGGGCCTACTATTGCGCGCTCAAAACCGGCTCTCTTGCCAGCCGCATATATGGGAAAAAGGTCATATCCGAACGGCATCGTCATCGTTACGAATTTGACGCAAGGTATGCGGCACGCTACGCAAAAAAAGGTCTTGAGGTAAGCGGAACCAATAAAGCCCTTGGCCTGCCCGAAATAGTGGAACTTAAAGGCCACCCCTGGTTTGTGGGAGTGCAGTTCCATCCGGAATTTAAATCGCGGCCCCTCATGCCCCACCCGCTGTTTTTCAGTTTTATAGCGGCGGCGATAAAGAACAGGGATAGACAGGGAATAGCGAAGTAGGGAATAGCGAACAGCAAAACAGAATTTCCCTGCTTTACCTTTCATTACTTAGCTGTTCGACAAGTTCACAGGCTATATGGCGAAACAAAAAGAAGTAAAAGCCGGAAACGTGGTTTTTTCAAATAACCGGGCGCTTGCCTACATAGCCGGACCCTGCGTTATTGAAACCGAATCTTCATACGAACGTCTGGCGCTTCACTTAAAAAAAATATTTTCGGACCTTAAGACCCCTTTTGTTTTAAAGGCTTCATTCGACAAGGCCAACCGCACCTCACACTCCTCATTCCGGGGCATCGGTGTGGCGACTGCACTTATTTTCCTTAAAGGCCTCAAAGCGCGCCTTGGCCTTCCGCTGCTAGTGGATGTGCACGAGCCGGGGCAGGCTTCCAAGGCGGCCGAAGTGGCCGACATATTGCAGGTGCCGGCTTTTCTCTGCCGCCAGACCGACCTGCTTTACGCCTGCGCGGATACCGGCAAAGCGGTAAATGTCAAAAAAGGCCAGTTTCTCTCGCCCTGGGAGGCGGAAAATATAATAAAAAAACTGGAATCGCGCGGCGCCCGGCGCATCATGCTTACCGAGCGCGGGAACTCTTTCGGCTATTCAAACCTGGTGGTGGATATGCGCTCGCTCGAAGTGATGAAAAGTTTCGGCTATCCGGTTATTTTCGACTGCACCCACTCCGTGCAGCGCCCGGGAGGACTTGGCCGCTCCACCGGGGGCGATGCGCGCTTTGCGCTGCCGCTTGCCAAAGCCGCGACGATACTTAAAATCGCGGGCGTGTTTTTTGAAACGCATCCCGATCCGGCAAAAGCGCTGTCCGATGGCCCGAACTCGCTGAAACTCAAAGACGTGCGGCGGGCGGTTTCCGCGCTCAACCGCGTTGACCGATTGGCCATAAAGATAGGGTGAAAACTAGTGGTTAGGGGATAGAGGCTAGGGTTTAGGGAAGGAATTCCTTACTTCCGAACTTCAGCTCTTCAGAGCTTCAGCGCTATTGTTGCGAGGTTTAACAATGAAATGTCCGAACTGTTCCCAGGAAAATAAAGCTTCCCTTAAATTCTGCCGCAAATGCGGCAGAGATCTTACCCTGCCCCCTGTCTGGTTTCCAAGCTGGAAGTGGCATTTAAGAACTCTGTCGTGGATTTATCTGGCGCTGATTGCGGGTTTTTTTACCCTTAGCTGGTTTCTGCACAAACTTCCCCCCCCCTACAATCAGCGCCAGATCCCACCCGAAATGACCCCCTGGCTCGCCCCTCATAAAATCCCCGCGCCATGACCCGGCCAACGACAGGGGATAGGGTAGAGGGGATAGGGTTTAGGGTAAGAAGTTCTTTACCTCTTCCCTCTACACTGTTTTCTCTGAAAGAGGTGACAGTATGAACGCAAAAGACGCCGTAATATTGCGAACGGCCCGCGGGGTGATAAAAAAAGAGGCCAGGGCCGTAGGGAGCCTGTCAAAAACGCTTGGCCGGGATTTCTGCGCGGCCATAAAACTGCTGGCGGCTTCGCGCGGCAAGGCGGTGCTTGTAGGTATCGGCAAATCCGGCCTGATAGCGCGCAAGATCGCGGCCACACTGTCCTCCACCGGCACGCAAAGCATCTACCTGCACCCGGTCGAATCGCTTCACGGCGACCTGGGTATGATTTCCGAGGGAGATACGATAATCGCCCTTTCCTACTCGGGCGAGACCGAGGAAACCGCCAAACTCATGGCTTTGCTTTCAAAACAGGGGCTGAAGATAATTTCCATAACCAACAACCCCGCTTCCCGGCTGGCGCGGAATTCGGATATAACGCTGGACCTGGGAGTCAAAGAGGAAGCCTGCCCCATGAATCTGGCGCCCACCTCGTCCACCACGGCAATGCTGGCCCTCGGCGACGCCATAGCCGTGGTGCTCATGCGCCTTAAGGGTTTTACCAGCGACAAATTCGCCCGCCTGCATCCCGGCGGGAACCTTGGGAAGCTTCTGAATATTCGCGTGGCCGACTTAATGCGCAAAGGCCGTTTGAACCCGGTGGTAAGAGAAACCAGCCCCTTAAAGGCCGCGCTGAAAGTCATGACAGCCACCGCGGCCGGAGCCACCTCCGTTATCGACGCAAGCGGCCGCCTGTGCGGTTTTTTTACCGACGGGGATTTACGGCGGCACCTGCAGGATGACGGTTTTGACCTTAACATAAAGGTGGGCGCGGTAATGACCCGCAATCCTTTAAAAGTGTTTCCCGAAACCATGGCGATAGAAGCGGCGCGGATAATTTCCGAGCGCAAGGTGGACAATCTTCCGGTAACCGACAAGAAAACCGGCCGCCCCGTGGGCATTCTGGACGAAAAAGATCTGCTGAAGGAAGGCCTGCTTTGAAAAAAGCGATGCCGTTTCTGTTGTCGCTTATCTGCGCATGTTCCGGCGGCGGACCGGCTGAAACTCCGCGCGGAACCAACCTGTTCTCCGGTTTTTCTGTTTCCGAGACGGATTCTAATTCCGCCAAGTGGCGCCTGGACGCGCCGACCGCCAGCATGGAAGATCTGGAGGGCCGCATGGTTTTTTCCTCGCCGGTGATGCAGTTTTACGACGCCAACAAAGTTTCCTCCGTTATAAAAGCGCGCTCCGGCCTGCTGGAACCGTCAAAAAAATCCGCCGTGCTGTCAATTGATGTGTCAGTGGACGCTAAAAAAGACGGCATGCTGCTTAAAACCGAGAAACTCTATTACAGTTCGGCAAAAGGCAAAATCTGGACCGACGAGAAAGTAACGCTGTTTCGCGGCAAAACCGTGATAAAAGGCAGAGGATTTACGGCCAACCCCGATCTTTCAGAGATAGAAATTGAGCATCAGGAAACCAAGTTAGGGCCTTCGACAAAATGAAAATTTTATTGTTTCTCCCCTTTCTTCTGGCGTCCCAAGTCCCGCAGGCTGCGGCGGCCGCCGCCACGGATGATATTTTGATGGGTTCGGTGGTAAAAAGCGACAAGTGGACAATGGACAGAAAAAAGAATCTGGAATATTTTGACGGAGCCGTGTCATTCAAAAATCCGCATTATATAATGCGTTCGGAACACGCCATTTATGACCATGCGAAAAAACTCTGGAACATTTACGGCTCCGCCTATATCCTGCGCAAATCCACGGACTCGTCCAGCGTTGAGATCAACTGTGAAAGGGGCAAATATTTTGAAGCCGAACAGCTCGCCTTTCTGGAACGGGGCAGCCGGCAGATACGCATGAAATATAATTTCCCCGACTCAGCCGCGCCGGAGGGAGCGCCGAGAGAAGGCCAGCGGCAGGCCGGTGCAGCGAAGGAATTGCATGGTCTCGTTGACAAAGCTAAAGCCGAAGGCGTCACGGGACTGATGTCTTTTGAGGGGGATTTTTCGCTTGCTACCGAAAACCTTTACATGCTTGCGCAAAAAGGGCTATACCGCGACTCCGAAAAAAGCTTTCTGATGTATGAGTCGACCCCTGTGGCCGTGGGAACGCGCGAAGGCTACGACTTCGCCGTCACCGCGGAGAAGCTGAAATTTTTCAGGGACAGCCGTGACATAAAGTTCTATAATAACGTTTCCGGCTGGATTAAAGATGTGCCATCCAGGGTGGCTAAGGTGAAAAAATAGGGGCGAGGGGATAGCGTACGGGGTTTAGGAAAGGAGTTGCTTATTTCTGCGCCCTAGTCCCTAACCTCTCTCCGCTAGCCCCTGCTTTACTGATATGAAACTCTCCTGTGAACTGCTGGAAAAAAGTTTCGGGCGCAGGGCTGTGGTAAACGGGATCACGCTTGCCATCAACTCCGGCGAGGTTTGCGGTCTGCTGGGCCCGAACGGCGCCGGCAAAACCACCACTTTTCATATGCTAGTGGGATTTCTTGAGCCTGACTCGGGGAAGGTTTTTATCGACGGGCGGGATGTGTCGCGCGATCCCATGTATAAACGGGCCAGAGGCGGCATAGGCTACCTGGCCCAGGAACCGACTGTTTTCCGGGGACTCAGCGTTGAAGAGAATCTTTTAGCCATCCTTGAACGCACAATAAAAGACAAAACCGCGCTATCGGCCCGCGTAAACGCGCTTCTCACCGAGTTCGGCCTGCTCAAGCTCAAAGCGCAGAAAGCCTGGTCGCTTTCCGGCGGAGAAAAGCGGCGGCTTGAAGTGGCGCGCGTGATGATCAACGAGCCCAGGATCATTCTGCTTGACGAACCCTTTGTCGGCATAGACCCCATAACGGTCAGCGAGCTTAAAAAAACAATACTTCACCTGAAGCAAAAAGGGATAGGCGTGCTGATCACCGACCACAATGTGCGCGAAACGCTTTCCATTACCGACCGCTCCTACCTCATGTACAACGGCCAAATACTTATCGAGGGCTCGCATGACGTTCTCCTGAACGACCCGAAAGCCCGCGAGCTCTATTTAGGCTGGGATTTTAAGATGTGAGAGTGGGGACCGGGTAGAAGTCAGAATTTAGAAGCCAGAATCCAGAAGTTGGATCTTAAGGAATAGTTCCTTACGTTCTGACTTCTGGATTCTGGCTTCTGACTTCTATTATTTGGCCTGTTCCTTTAACTGGTTAAAAGCCGCTGAAACCGGGGGCAGGGTTACATAATTAGCGGGTTCCAGGGTCATGGAGACCGCGTCGAACTCCGGCATATCCGTAAACGTCATATCTTTAACGGCGGGAGGGAGCACAGGAATAGTCTGGGTAACACAGTGAATTGAACCGCCGGAGGTTATGCTGTCGTCCGAATTGATAGACACCACATTCACCCCCGGTATACCGGCCTCGTAAGCGGCTTTGCCCTGGGCATTTTCAGTATCGTGGCCGGAATAGGACGGCATCAGTACTACCCCGTTAACTATAAGCGAGTTGGTATAGGTGTACCAGGTGCCGGATGAATCCCATCCTTTTACCGTTATAACCTTGTATGGTACGCCGTCCGGGGCGGTTTTGCCTTTGAAAAAGGCCGCCGCTTTTTCACCGGTGGACTTGAAAGGCTCGGTATCGGCCACTGATATCAGCACGGTGTGGTCGTTTAAGAGCTTCATGAACATATCTATGTGCCCGGTGCCGTCCGCCGGCTCAGCCGGATAGCCCGAGTAGTCAAAAGTGTAGATATTCTTAACTTTGAAATAATTTTTCAGCGCGGCGTCAACCTGCTCCGGGGACATATTGGAGTTCCATACGTAGGTGCGCTTGGTCATGAAAAGGTCGCCTTTGGAGTCCGTCATCACATTCCCGCCGTCAATAATCAGCGGCATCCCGAAAATATCCATTTTTTTGGCTTTTCCCAGGTTAGAGGGGAGGGCGTCATCGTTGCGGCGGTACTGGTAATGCCGGTATGTAGAATCCACTATCCCCACCCTGGTTTGACCGGAAGATATTCCGTAGGGGCCGTAATCGCGCATCCACACGGTGTCTATGGGGACGTTGATCCTCGAGTAGCTCCCGGCAGGCACGCCGGATATGGAAGCCGGGGCCGAAACCCCCCATATTTGGGCGCGGCCGGGCCCGGTAACGGCCTGGGCGATAGAAGTAAGCATATCCGTATAGCCTGCCCAGCCTATTACCACTGCCGCCACCTTCTCATACTCGGCCGGGAGACGGAAATCGCTTGGCGGCTGCTGCGCGGCGCGTGAAATCGCGGCAGGCGGACGACCATCGGCATGTTCCCGCGTTTTGTCCACCCAGTTAGGAAGCGGACGGGCGAGGTCCAGCGCGAAAGCTCCGGAAGATAGCATGCCTAAAAATGACAATCCGATGAAACCGATAACTTTTCTCATAGTCACCGCCTTTTAACCTATAGGACTTCAGACTTCAAAGCTAATTTACAAAACGCGGACACATGCCGGCAATTACCGTACGCGGAGACGCCGGCTTCTTTACTGCGCTACTGTATATTATAATATTCCCCCGAAAACCCGCATGAGTATAAAGTCCTATTCTATATATAGGCCAAAAGGCACCTTAGGTGAATATTTCCAGATATGTATGCAGACCGTGTTTTTTGGCTTCTCTCAGGGCGGAGAAATGAAGTTTTTCGGCTTTGGCTGTCATGCCGAGCAGATAATTTACCTGAGCAAGAGAGAGACGGGTAAGGATCAGACCGCGTGGTTCAAAGCCGGAGGAAAATAACTTTTCCGCCCGCTTGAAAGCCCTTTCGGCTTTTGTCAGTTCCCCCCGCTTCTTGTGGACCTCTCCTATTCCCCACTCCACAAATCCCAGATCCGGCCCGTCCTTAATAGCTGAATAGAGTTTATGCGCCCTTTGGTAACCCTCAAGCGCCGTGCCCAGGCGACCCGACTGCCGCAGAACATTGGCCAGGCCGCATTCCGCGTAAGCCCGCGCAAAAATATCATCCGAACCCGCGAATATCCGCCGCGCTTCATTGTAAGGTTTAAGCGCGCTTTCGATGTGCCCCGCCACGCGCAGCACCCCGCCCAGTCCGAAAAGCGCGTATCCGCGCGCCGCTTTGTCCCCCGACTTCGCGGCAAAACGCGCCGCATCCTCAAAAGCTCTTATAGACAGTTTATACTGCCCCTTAAGCCGCCATAGACCGCCTAACGCCCAAAGCACAAAAGAAACAGCCCCCCAGTCGGCTCTGCGGAAGTAAAACCTGTGTAAACGTTTAAGCGCGGGCTCAGCATGAGCGAAATCTCCGGCCAGGCGGTGCGCCAGGGCAAGTTCCAGTTCAGCCTCAGGAATAAATAACCCGCTTGAGCGCGCGGCCGCAAGGGCGGAACCGGAGGCTTTAAGTGCGATGGAAGTAAGTCCCAGCGCGCGGCTCACCGCCGCCTTTTTAATTAATATTTCAAGACGCAGCGCACGATCGCGACCGGCGGCTTTAAGCCCGGCATTATACTGCGCCAGGGCTTTTCCAAATTTCCCCGCCTGTCTCCAGGCTTCGCCCCTGAGGAAAAACACCTCGCCTCCGGCTGCCGCTTTTTTCAATCCCGCCAGGGCCTTAAACGCAGCCGCCGGTTTTTCAGCATCCAGCAGGTTCCTTGTTTTTTCTATCTGTTTGAGCATATCAGTAGCGAAATAGCGAATAGCAAATAGTAAATAGTGAAACGAGAATTAAGGGATAATTCCATCCCTGCTTCGCTGGCCGCTATTTGTTATTCGCTGTACTATTACACATCCTCCTTAACGGACAGCCGCTGCAGCGCGGCTCCCTTTTTCCGCAAAAATCCTTGCCCAGTTTTACCAGCAACGCGTGGTATTCATTATATATTTTAACATTTGCCGGCAGATTCGCCTGGAACAACTCCTGCCAACCCTCGTAAGAAAGCTCCCCGCCGATTCCAAGCCGCCGGGCTATGCGCTTTGTATAAGCGTCAATTACAAAGCAGGGCTTACCGCCGGCGTATAAGACCATGGAATCGGCTGTTTCGGGGCCTATCCCCTTAAGAGCAAGCAATTCGGCGCGCAGCGCCAGACAGTTCGAAGCGGAGAACCATTTTTCAAGTCCTTCAGGATGTTTCCGCAGGACATAAGCGCAAAAATCCCTGAGCCTGCCGGCCTTTTGGCGATAATAACCGCTGGACCGTATAAGGCGGCCCAGCTTCCCCGCGGGACAGGCGTATATTTTTTCAGGCGAAGTGATGCGCGCCGCATTCAGCGCGGCAAGGGCCTGTTCCACATTTTTCCAGGCAGTGTTCTGAGTGAGTATGGCCCCCGCACAAATCTCAAAAATCTCATTTTCAGAAAGGCGGCCGTAAAAGCCCGGCCTGTAAAGCGGCTTACCCCGCTCTTTTGGGGTAATCTGCCGTCGCCGGAGATTATAAGCCGGGTGAGAGACCTTGTTTTCCTGGCCAAAAGGGCGGGGCGTGTCCCAGCCCACCGGCCACCACCCCTGCGGGCCAAAGGCCGCCAGCAGAAGAGAGTAAGTTTTTCTTACCCCGCCGCCTGCTTCCAATCGAAGATTTGCCTTCGGCGAATAAGCGGGCGGCGGGGTTACTCCAATAAAAGTTTTTTTATTTCCCTCAGCAGGTCTTCCAGATTGTAGGGTTTTTTCATGAAGTTTTTCGCACCGCATATCTTAGCCCTTTCGACGCTTTCGGGAGAGTCCATGGTGGAAATTATAAGTATCGGTATATGCCTTACTGTGTTGTCGCGCTTGAGGGCGGCGCAGACCTCATAACCGTTCAGTTTGGGAAGCAGCAGATCAAGCAGGATCAGGTCAGGTTTCTCGCGGTGCGCAAGCGCAAGCCCCGTCACGCCGTCCCGGGCCAGAAAAATAAGCCTGCCCTCGGCTTCAAGCACAGCCTTCAGCGCTTCCGAAGTATTCTTGCTGTCTTCCACTATCAGGATTTTTTTCTTCTGCGCTTCAGGTCCCGTTGTAAGGGAATTCTCCGTCATTTTCACTTTCCTTGTCCGGGTTGTGAGACTGGTAACAGCGGCGCTCCGATATTTTCAGCCCCCAGTAAATCGGTATGCTGGTCAAAGACGGCACAATATAGTAAAAAAGGCGGAACAGCAGGCTGGCGGTCAGCGCGTGGCCCACCTCTATGCCCATTTGCGAATAAGCGGCCGTCATGGCGGCTTCCATGGCGCCAAGGCCGCCGGGCAAAATCGGGATAACGGTCATTATCATGCCGAAAGCGAAACCGATAACGAGTTTTGAAGCTCCCATTGTCACGCCCAAAGCCTTGAAGGCGAAGAACAAAATCAGGATATTGCAAACCCAGTCCGCGGCCACATAGCCCACCACTTTCGGCAGTTCGTATTTGCGGCTGTGTATGGTGTTAATTCCGGAATTCAGCTGGCGCTCGAACTCAATAAAATTTTCATGCGGTATTTCCCGTCTGGAAAAGAAATAGATAATATGGTTCACGATCTTGAAAATTTTTCTGGACCAGGAATGGCGCAGTTCTTCATGGAAGAAAAGCAGTATAAGCGCGAGGGCGATACCCGCTACGAAGCCGACCCCTACCACGCCTTCCAGAAAACTTCTGCCGAAATCATTGGTTTTAAGTATCTGAAGGAACACGCCTTCAACAATGATAACCGCGAGAATCAGGTAAATAAAAACGGTCAGCACCACCGAGGAAGTGACGCTGGCCCCGTACGGGACATTGCGCTTGCTTAAAAGATGCGCCCTGGTGGCAAAGCCGCTGATGCCCCCCGAAGAAAAAAAATAATTCACGGTGGTGGAAACAAAAGAAATGCCGGCAGCCTCCAGAAAAGGAAGCGGCCAGCCGAGGATGCGCAGTACTTCCCAAAGTGAAAGCCCCATTAAAGCGTAGCTGCCAAAGGAAAAGAACAGAGAGAACACAAGCCACCACGGGTTGGATTCTTTCAGCGTCGCCAGCAGGGAATGGGCATTGGGCGCTATCAGCCATGCCAGTATCCCAAGCGACAAAGCCATGGGGGCGTAGATGAACAGTTTGCTACTGAAAGCGGCCTGTTTCATAATTTTGTAAACTGTAAGCAGCAGCCGTAACCTCTTCCTTATATTCTAAAACTTTTGGCGAGAGTATTAAAGCTAAATGTCTATTTACAAGTCTGATTTCCTGGTAATCGGCAGCGGCGTTTCGGGGCTGCTTTCCGCCTATAAACTCTCGGAGCTGGGTTCCGTTTCAGTGCTCAGCAAGCGCGAGGCTTTCCGCTCGAACACCGATCTCGCACAAGGCGGCATAGCGGCCGTAATGGACGAAAAGAACGACGCTTTTTCCCTGCACATAAAAGACACGCTTAAGACAGGAGCCGGTCTTTCGGACCCGCGCGTGGTGGAATTTACGGTGCGGGAAGCGCCGGAACGTATAAGGGAACTGGTGGAACTGGGAACGCGGTTTGCCGGCGCGGGCGGTCATTTTGAAACCGGGCTTGAAGGCGGCCATTCAAGGCGCCGCATACTGCACGCGGCCGACGCCACCGGCCACGAGGTAGAGCGCGCGCTTTTAGCGGCCTGCCGGCAGCGCCGGAATATCCGTTTTTTTGAAAATCATTCGGCCGTGGATCTGATACTCGCGGCTCACCCCTCAACCGTAAAACCGCGTTCCAACGCCTGCCTCGGCGCCTACGCGCTTGAGGAATGTTCCGGCCGGGTGCACAGCTTTTTAGCGGGCCATACCGTGCTCGCCAGCGGCGGGGCCGGCAAGGTTTACCGTTATACTTCAAACCCCGATGTTTCCACCGGCGACGGGATGGCCATGGCCTATCGCGCCGGGCTTGACCTGGTAAACCTGGAATTCGTGCAGTTCCACCCCACCTGCCTCTACTTTCCGGGTGCGAAGTCTTTTCTTATCTCGGAGGCCTTACGGGGCGAAGGGGGCGTGCTTCGCCTGGCGCCCGGCGAAACAGCTTTCATGAAAAAGTATTCTTCGCTTAAAGATCTGGCTCCGCGGGATATTGTGGCCCGCGCTATAGACAACGAACTAAAGCGCACAGGACAAAACTGCGTCTATCTCGACATCACGCATCTTTCACCCGCTTTTATAAAACGCCGTTTCCCGAACATCAGGGCGAAATGTCTTGAGTTCGGCCTGGATATCGCCAAAAATCCCATTCCGGTGGTGCCGGCCGCCCATTTTTTCTGCGGCGGAGTGGCGGTTGACGAGTATTCAAGGACGGCCCTTCCGGGACTGTACGCGGTCGGAGAAGTTTCCCACACCGGCCTTCACGGGGCCAACCGCCTGGCCTCGAATTCGCTTCTTGAGGGCTGCGTGTTCGCGCACAGGGCATACCTGGCTATAAAAGAGGAATTTATAAATCCCCGCGCTGCGGCGGAAAAGCCCGGTCTTTGGAACTGCGGCGATGCTAAACATTCGGATGAAGCGGTCATCATCGCCCATAACTGGGATGAAGTGAGAACCCTGATGTGGAACTATGTGGGCATAGTAAGAAGCGACAAACGCCTTGAACGCGCCGCGGCCAGGATGGGCATAATCACGGAGGAGATAGTAAAATACTACTGGGATTTTCTGCCCACGCGCGATTTGCTTGAGCTGCGCAACATTGCCTGCCTGGCCGCTCAGATAATACGTTCAGCCCAGAGCCGCAGGGAATCCCGCGGGCTGCACTACAATATAAATTACCCGAAGCCCGAAGCCGACTACCGCAAACCCACACGGGTGAACAGGTATATGGGGTAGGGGATAGGGGCGAGGGATCAGGTCAAGGAACTCCTTATAACTCTACTCTCTCCGCTAGCCCCTCTACCCTGTTATTGATTTATGGACAAACTTATCATCACGGGCGCCCGCTCCCATAACCTCAAAAACATAAACCTTGAGCTTCCCAAAAACAAGCTGGTGGTGATCACCGGGCTTTCCGGTTCCGGCAAATCCAGCCTTGCCTTTGATACGATTTACGCCGAGGGTCAGCGGCGTTACGTGGAAAGCCTGTCCGCCTACGCGCGCCAGTTTTTGGAGCAGATGGAAAAGCCGGATGTGGAATCCATACAGGGCCTTTCCCCCGCCATCGCCATACAGCAGCACTCCCCTTCAAGGAACCCGCGCTCCACCGTCGGGACCGTTACCGAAATTTACGATTATCTGCGGCTGTTGTACGCCAGAGCAGGGAGAGCGAAGTGCGTTTCCTGCGGGCGGCCCCTCAAAGCCTGGTCCGCGCAGGCCATGGTATCGGATCTGCTGGCAAGACACGCCGGCAAAAAGGCCAGGATTTTCGCGCCTCTTGTAAGAGGGCGCACCGGAACCTACGAGGAACTTTTTTCCCGCCTCAAAAAAGCCGGCTTTATCCGGGCAAGGACCGACGGCAGACTGTTTGAACTTTCCTCGCCGCCCGCGCTTTCGCGCTATTCAAAACATAACATCGATCTCTTCATAGATGAGATGACGCTTTTCCCCGCAGAACGGGAACGCCTGAGCGAAGCAGTGGAATTGGCGCTGAAAGAATCGCGCGGGCTCAGCCTCGCGGAGGTGTCCGGCATAAAAGCCCCCATCGCTTACAGCGAAAAGAACTCCTGCCCCGAGTGCGGGCTCAGCTTCCCCGAACTGGAACCAAGGCTTTTTTCTTTTAACTCGCCCTACGGCGCCTGCCCCGGCTGCACGGGGCTTGGCGTGAAAATAGAAATAGACCCGGCCCTTGTGGTGCCGAACCCGGAAAAGTCGGTTAACGAAGGAGCCCTTGAAGCCTGGTCCGATCCCGTAACCACCCGCACCCACCGCTGGAAAAATTCCTGGTCCGGCTATTACGCCGAGATGCTTTCCGCCGCCGCAAAGACCGCCGGCATAAGCCTTGACGCGCCCTGGCAAAAACTTACCCCGAAAGCCAGGCAGGTGCTTTTTTACGGCGACGGTCGGGGAGAATTTGAAGGGGTGCTTGTAAACCTGAAACGCCGCTACGATGAGACTGAATCCGAATTCGTCAAAGAAGAAATACACCGCCGCTTCATGCGGGAAACGATCTGCCCGGAATGCAAAGGTTTAAGGCTTAAACCCGAGGGCTTAAGCGTGCTGGTGGGCGGGAAAAGCATAGCACAGTTAACGGAACTGTCTATCGCCAAAACAAAAGAGTTTATGGCGGAGCTGACGCTTTCGGAAAAAGAGCGCGCCATAGCCCGCCTCATTCTCAAGGAAATAAATTCCCGGCTTAATTTTCTGGACGATGTGGGCCTTGGCTACATCTCGCTTGAACGCCGCTCTGAAACCTTATCGGGCGGAGAGGCGCAGCGCATACAGCTTGCCACCCAGATAGGCTCAGGCCTTACGGGCGTGCTTTACGTGCTTGACGAGCCCACCATAGGCCTGCACCAGCGCGATAACGCCCGCCTCATCAACACACTGAAAACATTGCGCGACATCGGCAACACGCTGATAGTGGTGGAACACGATGAAGCGGTCATCCGCGGCGCCGACTACGTTGTTGATATGGGCCCCGGCGCCGGCCTTCACGGGGGACGGGTTGTGGCCAGCGGAACCCCCGCCGAGATTATCGCGAACCCCGATTCCGTAACCGGACTGTTTTTAAACGGCGAACGCAGCGCGGCGTTTGAAGGAGAATCCAGGCGTCCGCGGCCGGGGCGCTTTCTGGAATTTAAAGGAGCCGCCCAGTTTAATTTAAAAAATATCGATGTTTCCGTGCCTCTCGGCCTTTTTACCAGCATCTGCGGCGTTTCAGGCTCGGGTAAATCCACCCTGCTCTATGAAATAATTTACAAGGCCCTGGCAAAAAGGCTTTATAATTCAAAAGAGGAGCCGGGGAAATTTAAAAGCCTGAAAGGCGCGGAGTCGGTTGACAAGGTTATTATAGTCGACCAGTCGCCTATAGGCCGCACCCCCCGCTCAAATCCCGCCACTTACAGCGGCGTTTTCAACCATATAAGGGCAATTTTCGCCGGCCTGCCCGAAGCGAAACGCCGCGGCTACGAACCCGGCCGGTTTTCTTTCAATGTAAAAGGGGGCCGCTGCGAAGCCTGCCAGGGCGACGGCACGCTTAAAATACAGATGCAGTTTTTGCCCGATGTGTATGTTAAATGCGACGAATGCGGCGGCCGGCGCTTCAACGACGACACACTGGCAGTGCGCTTCAAGGAAAAAAATATCTCAGAGGTGCTTTCCATGTCGGTGGAGGAAGCCTCGGAGCTGTTTTCGGCCGTGCCGCAGATAGCTAAAATTCTTTCCACCATGACCGAGGTGGGCCTTGGTTACATAAAACTGGGCCAAAGCGCCACAACTCTTTCCGGCGGAGAAGCCCAGCGCCTGAAGCTGGCCGAGCAGCTCTCCAAACGCGCCACAGGGCGCACGCTCTATATTTTGGACGAGCCCACCACGGGCCTGCATTTTGCGGATGTTGAAAAACTTTTACAGGTCCTGCGCAGGCTTGCGGAGAACGGGAACACGGTACTGGTAATAGAGCACAACCTTGATGTGGTGAGTTCGTCCGACTGGATAATCGAGCTCGGCCCCGAAGGCGGCGATGCCGGCGGACAGCTTGTTTTTTCCGGGCCGCCTTCGGAAATAATCAAAAAAACCCCGCTCTCCCACACCGGCTTATACCTCAAAGAACACATGCGCGTGAAGGGTAGAGGGACGAAGGCGGCGACAAAGGGACAAAGTGTCAAAGGCACAAAGTTATAAGGAGTTCCTTCACTTTGTGCCTCGGTGCCTTTGGACCTTCTGTCCCTTGACCTACTTTTTTGATTCTTTTTGGGTTCCGAAAGGGACAAAGCCGAAAGAGGAAAACTGCATCGGTTTAAAATTAAAACTGGCGGATGGCTGAGCGCCTGAGAAGCCGGAATTCTGTTTCTGGCCGGAGTTGCCGGCCCAGGCAAGCCATTTACCTTCAAGCTCTATCGGGTCTTTTACCCTGTATATCTCCCAGAGCGCCGCATCCACCTTCCCCCCTTTACGCAACAACGCGCAGAAGTTTTTAAATTGCAGCCGCTGCTGCGGCTTGTAAAGATATGCCACTATTCCGTAAGACTGCAGATACCAGTCGCCTATCTGGCGCTCGGAGGGCAGGTCTTCAATTTTAACGGTAAAGAACCTGTCAAATTCTATCAGACGCTCTTTCGGAAGATAAGGCAGCGCCTGGCCCCAGGGGCCTGCCTCCGGGTAGGCGTTGTCCTCCATGAATACCGCGAGCCCCTCGTTAAGCCACTCCGGCGGATAGGTAAGCTTCTCGCCGAAATAACTTTCAAAATAAAGATGTGTAAGCTCGTGGGCGATAACGGCTTTCAGCTTCACCATATCGCCGGTGTCATAGACTACCACGGTTTTCTTGCCGAAAAAGGCAAGACCTTTTGACCATTTAGGCGGGTCAAATTCTCCCACTAAAAACGATTTCTGGCCTGAATAAATATAAATTTTTGTTTTTTCTCTTACCATCCACGGCGCGAACATCGCCATATTAAGGCGCATGGAAGAATACATCCGCTCAAGCTCAAGGCCGATCGCGGCGGGCGACCAGCTGGACTCGTGATAAACGTCAAAATGAGGTGAGGATTTTAGATGCCAGGCGGTCCGTCCGGCGACGCCGGCGGCCTGCGCCGGGCCGGAAACAGGCGCCGAACTGAGACCCTGGCCTGTCACGGGCCCCTGGCGCTGTCCGGAACTGATGCCGGGCCCCGCTGACACGCCCCGCCCTTTTGGCCCCCCTCGGTCACCTTCGGGGGTAACCTCCTCCTCGCTAGCGCGCTTTCCAGCCCCAAAAGGGCGGGGCACGCCGGGGCCGATCTTGCGTTTTAGGCTCTGCCGGATATCCCCGCCGTCTGTCTTACCGCGTCGGCGCGGTTTTGCGGCAGGGGGCTCAACCATCACGCTGTCAGGCTGGTTTACCGCACCGCCGGCTTCCGGTCCCGAAGCGGGTGGCGCGGGTACATCGCCCGGGGTTAACCGCGGCATGTCCCGCTCTTTTGGCCCCCCTCGGTCGCCTCCGGGCGTAACTTCCTCCTCACTGGCGCGCTTTCCAGCCCCAAAAGGGCGGGGCATGACGGTATCAGGAGCCTGCGGCACACCGGAAGAGGGCTGGATATAGTCGGGAGCCAAGGGTATGCCGGAGGCGGTGGACGGGGGTTTGGCTGCGGCCTGAAAACTAAAAAGAAGAAGCGTTAAAACACCTGTTGCTCGGAGCAGACATGTTAGGGAAGGTGAATGTGGCATGAAAGCGCTCCGGAAGTATCCGCCGAAACTATTGGTCCTCGTCTGAAGTTATAGTGAATTTTGTGCCGGCAGAACCATGTGAAACTGTCTTACCTTCCGAGTCGGTAACGCTGCCGCTTCCCACGGGAGCGCCCGTAAAGGCAGCAGGGGTGCAAAACAGGTTGGCGCTATAACCCTGCGCACGAACCTTGGTCGTGCTGCTCTTGTAGGTGCGCGCGGCTACGATATAACGGCCAAGAACCCACTGCATAACCATGACGGCTATCATGGAAAGAATGACAGACATCACCAGTACCTGAAGCAGTATCATTCCCTTTCTGTAGATCAGACGAGACATAGTTATAGTCTAGCAGAGAAAACCGGTGTTTTCAATCCCATGGAGGTGCCGTATCAGGGCCTATGGCTTTCAAACGGCCAATGACTTATTCGGGCTGGGCTGCTGGAAAAATCAGCAGCCCCGTGATTACACGGATTACCGGAGGATTACACTGATTTGTCTCCATAAAACAATCTTTCTAATCGCAGTTAATGATCTGTGTGATCAGGCTCACTGAACTTTTTCAGTGCGCCCTACTGACCGGGGATATTGACTTTTATGGAGGTGGTAAGAGATTGGGTAATTGAGCGCTGGGCATTGGCAAGGTTTGCGCCGCTAACGGTTAGTACGGCCGGGTCCCAAAATACTCTTAAATTTACAAGCACATTATCGCGCTCATTTATCGCTCTTGAAAAAACAGCCGTGGCTGGAGACACATGGTCCAGAAGCTGCACGCTTGTCCAGCCGCCCCCGCCGCCGCCGCAAGCCGGATATGCGGCGGCTCCGCCGGACCAATACAACGGGGTGCTGGAGCCGCATCCGCCTCCTCCTCCGCCCAAATTGGTGGTATAGTAATAAAGAATGCCGTTAAAATGACAGAATTTATGCAGGGTAACGGGGTCTGCCGTGCTTATTGGATAGCAGCCGCTAAGCTGGTCCACATTAGTAGCGAAGGCGAGTTCATCGCCGGACGAGCCAAAAGCGGGAACATCAAGCTTGGTGGCCTCCATAAGCTTCTGTTGTATAGTGCGCATGGCCATCACCGTATTGATCTTTATCACATTCTGGCGGTAATCCTGGGTCATATTCCTGTTGACCGTGGTGTACATACTGGAGAGCGAAGCCAGCATGAAGCCGAAAATAAGTGTGGCTATAACCACTTCAACCAAGTTAAAACCTTTTCTTTTCATTCCCTTATTAATCCTGGTAAGTCAGCGTAAACCTTACTATTTTGCAGGCGTTAAAGCCTGTCCCTAAATTCATGCAGTCATTGTCCTGCACGGTATAAGTTAAAGAAGCGCCCGGGAGAAAAGGCGGGTTGGGTAAAAGCGAGCTTATATCGTGCAAGCCGGCGGCAAGCGCCCAGGCGCCGGAAGAATCAGCCGCCCAGCGCCCCCCGTTGGGCGAGCCTGGAGAGACAAGGCCCGAGCCGGGAGTATAGTTCGAATTAGCCGGTTCCGCGCTGACATAACTTTTAAGCGTTTCCTGGGCCTGCTTTAGTATAAAACCGCAGGCCTCGCGTTTGTCCGCCTTTTTCTGTGAAGCAAAACTTGAAAGGATGACCGAAAAAGTGCCCATGGCGGTAGTGGCCGCTATTACAGTGGCCACGGCGACTTCAACCAGCAGTTGACCTTTCTTTTTGTGTTTCATTTTTCAGAAAACAGGGCAGCTGGGCGCACCGCCGATCGCGCTGCATACCCCGGTATTTGAGACGATGTAACCCCAGCCGCCGTAAGTAGGATTGCAAGTGGCCGCATTGCAGCCTGAAGGGGGCGAGCAGTTTCTGGTCGCGGAGGCGCCGCCGGAATTATCGGCGGAATAATTATAAGCCGCACAGGCCCAGTTCTGATCGGCAAGATACCTGCGAACGACAAGCGGGTGGCTGCTTGAAATCGCTCCCGGAGCGTACGCGTTGTTATCCAGGAAGTACATCCTGTTCGCGCTTGCGACCATGTTGGTCGTCGCGGCGGCGCCGTCGGCTTTTGAGTTTTCAACGGTCTTCATGTAATAAGGCACTCCTATAGACGCGAGTATCCCTATTATAAGCACAACCACGCCAAGCTCCATTAATGTAAAGCCTTTTTTATTTTTTTTCACACTATCACCCCCGTAATAAGTCTGAAGTGCTGAAGCTCTGAAGAGCTGAAGTTTGGAAGCCTGAAAGTCTTTTCCTTCAGCGCTTCAGAGCTTCCAGCTCTTCAGCTCTAACTAGTGAATTTGCGAGAGTTGGAAGATAGGCATGAAAATGGATAATACTATCACGCCTATCACGCCGCCCACGCCCACCACAAGTATCGGGTCGATCATGGAAGAGAAACGCCGTATCCACTGGTCGATCTGTTCCTGATAGAATTTGGAAAGCACCGCTATGATATCGGGTAGCTTGCCGGATTCCTCGCCCATCCACATCATGTCGGTTACCATGCCTGAAAAAATGCCGGTTTTCTTAAAAGACTCGGAAATGGAGCGGCCGCTGGCAATATCATTTTTGGCTTTTTTAAGAGCGTCCTGGAAAATAAGATTTTTTTTAAAAGCGCCTTCAAGCACTGATACGGCGTTAAGTATGCTGACGCCGCTGCGTATGAGGGTGGACATGGTGGTTAAAAGGCGCTCGGTCTGTATGTTTTTTAGGAAATTGCCTAACAGCGGCAGTTTGAACTGTACATGATTCCAGGTCAGCCGGCCCTGGGGAGTGGCGATATAAGCTTTGAAAGCGAAAGCGGAGCCTATGCCTACCACGATCATAAGCACGCAGTAGTTTGAAATTATCATTGAAACCATTATTATGAACCGGGTAAGCGCCGGCAATGTCAGATTGAAGTCCCTGAAAATTCCGGCGAACACCGGAACGATGAAAACCACGAAGTAAATAAGCACCCCGCCGGACATAAACATCAGCACCATGGGGTAGGCAAGCGCCGTGATGATCTTTGATTTTATGTTTTCCTTCGATTCGCTGTAACTCGTAACCTGCCTGAGCACGGCCGGCAGCTGGCCGGAAACCTCCCCCGCCTGCACCAAAGACACCCATATTTCATCAAAAACCCTGGGATGCTTTTCAAGGGCCTTATGTAAAGCTCCGCCGGCGGAAACCTCTTTGGTAACCTGGGCAAGCACCGCGGCCAGGTTTTTATTTTCGGCATGCTCGCTTAAGAGGGAAAGCGCCCGCACCAGCGGTACGCCGCCGCCTATCAGCGTGGACATCTGCTCGCCGAAAAACACCAACTCGCGGCCCGACACCCTGCCTTTGTTCAGTCTGTTAATGCTGAGCACGCCCTTGGCTTTGGCCTGGTCGGACTGGATGGAAAGGATAAACAAACCTTTTGTCTGAAGGGTTTGTATTGCCTGGTCCTCATCGTCCGCTTCCACATTGCCGGTGGTAACGGTGCCTTGAGCATCCTGAACCGTGTAAACGAATTTTCCCATAGTAGAATTAGACAAAAAAAACCAGCGCAAAGCAATAGTAAAAAGGGATAGCGAATAGGAGTAAAAGGAAATCCTTTCCTATTCGCTACTTCCTATTCGCTATTCGCTTCTTCCCTGCTACCTTTCCGTGACCGTTACCGAAAGCATTTCCTCCACCGAGGTGGCGCCGGTCATCACCTTTCGCCAGCCGCTGGCGCGCAAATTACAAGCGCCGCCCTTGGCAGCGGCCGCGGCTATTTTAGATACATCGGCGTCTTTATAAATAATCTTCTTCATTTCCTCAGTATTGAAATAAACCTCATATATAGCTTTGCGGCCTCTGTAGCCCATATTATTGCATTTGGGGCAGCCTTTGGCCTTGTAAAACGTAAGCTTTGTGGTGTCGGGCAACGGAGTTACAAGCGACTCCGCCGCGAACTGGTCAATTTCTTCCTGCGACGGGCGGTAGGGCTGCTTGCAGTCGGGGCAGAGCAAACGCACCAGGCGCTGGGCAGCCAGCAGAAGCAGTGTGCTCGCGAGGAGATATTTCTCTATCCCCATGTCTATAAGGCGGGGTATGGCTTCTAAAGCGCTGTTGGTGTGCAGAGTTGAAAGCACCAAATGGCCCGTCATAGCGGCTTTAAGGCAGGACTCGGCCGTTTCATTGTCCCGGACCTCTCCTACCAGAATGACGTCAGGGTCCTGGCGCAAAAAAGAGCGCAGGCCTGACGCAAAAGTAAGGCCTATCTGGGGGTGTACCTGCACCTGGCTGATGCCTTCCATCTTGATTTCCACAGGGTCTTCCAGCGTCATGATGTTCAGTTCAGGCGTTTTGATGGTATTTAAAACGGCGCCCAATGTGGTGGTTTTACCGGAGCCCGTGGGCCCGGTCAGAAAGATAAGGCCGTTCGGGGCCTTGCAGGCTTTAAGGAAATCTTCACGCTGACGGATCTCAAAGCCCATCTTTTCAATATTAAGCTCCACCGCGCCCTTGTCAAGAAGACGCATAACCAGCTTTTCGCCGAACACCGTAGGGCACACGGAAACGCGGACTTCAATGACGCGGTTCTGGTACTTGATGGCAAAAGTTCCGTCCTGCGGCAGACGGCGTTCGGAAATATCAAGTTTTGAAAGGATCTTAACGCGGGAGATCAGGCTTTCCACCAGATCCAGCGGCGGAGCGCTGCGTTCGTAAAGCACGCCGTCAATGCGCAGGCGCAAAGAGACTTTCTCATCGAATTTCTCAAGATGGATGTCGCTGGTCCGCTCCGAGATAGCCTGTTTGAGGATGGCGTTGATCAGCTTTATTGACTGGGCGCCTTTTGACGCGCCTATAATAACCTTATCCAGGTCCAGCTTCCCGTCCGGCGAGATAAAATCACTTTCCGCGATTTCGCCCTTGGAATCTCCGGCCTTCTCCATTTCCCTGTCTATCATATCGGCCTGGCCCTGCTGATAGAAAGAGTCGATCACTTTCAGGATTTGCGCCTTGGTGGCGATGAACGGCTGGATCTCCATGCCGCTGACAAGTTTGATGTTGTCAATCATCATAATGTCGGTGGGGTCGGTAAGCGCCACCGCCAGTACGGTTTCATCCTTGAAGAGCGGGGTTACGGCGTGGTCCCGCGCAAATTTTTCGGGGATCAGCTTTTCCAGCCCCTGGCCTTTCTCGGGGTTAAGTATCTGATTCTCTTTGGAAGCGTAGGTTACGCCAAGCTGTCTGGCCAGCGCCTGGGCGACCTGCTCTTCGCTTGCATAGCGCAGCTTTATCAGAGCCTCGCCGATGCGGCAATTTTGCTGGATCTGGAATCTAAGCGCTTTATTGAGCTGGTCTTCAGTTATCCAGCTCATCTGCATCATCAGTTCGCCAAGTCGTTTTGCCATAAGTAAATCAGGGGCTAGCGAATAGCGGTTAGAGGTTAGGGGTGGAATTTAATAACCCTTCCTTCCCTATCCGCTAGCCGCTAATCTCCAACCACTTCTCCAAATCAGTCCACCAGTATCGTCGGCGTTATGAAAATAACCAGGTCGGTATTCTTGCGCTCGGAACTGACGCTGGTAAACAGCCAGCCGATGATCGGTATGTAGCCGAGCAGCGGAACTTTCCTCACTATTTTATTTTCTTTTGAAGCCAGCATTCCGCCTATTACCACTGTTTGCCCGTTTTTAACCCGGACCATTGTTGAAACTCCGCGGCTGATAGGATCGTAAACCGTATCGCCCAGGACGGAGGATGTAGTGTCGGAATAAGAAGGCTGGACGATAAGGGTAACATAGCCTTCCTTGTTCACCTGCGGCGTAACCTTCAGGATAAGGCCTACGCGCTTGCGCTCAATGCCGCTGGAGGATGTCCCGGCGCCTCCGGCGGACACAGAGCTTGTGGTTCCCATAGCGGCGTCCTGTGTCATCTGTATAATAGCGGTTTTATTGTTCATGGCCACGATCTTCGGCTTTCCAAGATAGCGCATCTCGCCCCTGGAAATAAGGGCGCGGAAAACAGCCTGCAGCTGGGCCAGGCTGAAAATGCCGTAATAAACGCCTTTCGGGCTTATCTGCCCTGTTGACAAATATTTTGCATTTACGCCGCCGCCGCCGCTGCTGCTGCTGGAAGATCCGCCTGAGGTGCTGCCGGATGCGGAAGACGCGAGATCGGCGGTTGCAGGAAAGAAATACTTCCAGTTGTCGCCGGAAAAGAAACCCGGGCGCAGACCGTAATCCGTAAGGCGGGCGGGTCCGGCAAAATAAGCCATTTCTCCGCGCGAACCGCTCCCCCATTCAATGCCCAGTTCATTAACCCTGTCGGTGTCTATTTCAACTATCTGGGCCTCTATCAATATCTGCGGAGCTTTCTTGTCCAGTTCGGAGATGATCTGCTCGATCTGCGGAAACACTTCAGGCACGTCGGTTACGATAAGAGTGTTGGTGCGCGGGTCCACGGCCAGCTTGCCGTATTTTTTTGAAAGTACGCTGCGCACGATGGTTAATATAGCGACACCGTTGTCCTGATCCTTGCCGTTGTTCCCTCCGCCCAGTCCTGCCTGGGAGCCTCCGCCCTGGGAGTTGCCGGCGCCGCCGCCGGCGCTCGAAGATACATCCTGCGCGGTGATGGCGGACATGTCTTCTACCGCCGAAGTGATCGAAATCAACGGTATATAATTAAGGATATAGATCTTGGTTATAAGGTTCGGCATATCGGCCGAGCGCTTTTGCACGACATAAGTATTGCTCTTGCCGATGCGCTGGTAAGTAAGACCTTTTACTCTGAGCAGCAGTTCCAGAGCTTCGCGCACCGTGGTTTTGCGCAGGAAAACGGTTATAGTCTTAGCCTCAAGGCCTTCGGTTATTATGAAATTCACCTTTGACTGGGCTGACACCACATCCAGGAAGGTTGACAAGGGAGCGCCCTTGAGCCGTATCGGACCTATTTTCCTGTCAAGCGGGGAAACCGCCTCAACTTCCTCATACATCGGCGCTTCTTTCGGAACGCCTCCTATCTGCACCGACTCCACCGGAGCGCCCGGCGTTTGGCCCTGCGGAATGGTCTGGGGCGGCGCCGCGGCTTCCTGGCCCTGCTGCTGTGTCTCCATTATGGGGCCGCCCTCCTCGGAAGCGGGGCCCTGAAGGTCCTGCATGAAATTCTTGTCCTGAGCCGGAGGCGCGCTTTGTGCGAAAAGCGCGCCTAAAGGCAAAGCCGTCTGCTCAAATAAAAAACAAAGCGTGATTAAAATCTTTAGTTTGTTCATAACCGCCTCCGTTACTATTATAGTTAATCCGCGCCGATAAGCAAACCGGTGTTTACGACAACAGCGCTGAAGTCTGAAGCCCTGAAGCTCTGAAGTTTGGAAGCTTGTAAGTTTTTTCCTTCGGCGCTTCAGCACTTCCAGCGCTTCAGAGCTATTTTAACACTTTCTTAAACTGCTTGCCTTTATACTCCCCTATGAAATAATCGGTTCCCACTTTTAGTATCCTGGCTCCGAAAATCGTCTGCCCCACATTGTACATGTCGCCGTTGATTATAACGGAATTGCCCACTATTCCCTGTAAGCGCAGTTTGCCTTCTATGCCGGTTTCCCTGCTGCGTCTTCTAGCCTCCGCGAGCCGCTGTTTCTCTTCCTCGGCCCGCCGCTCCTCCTCCTCTTTTTTCTGACGATATTCCTTGGGAGAGATAGTAGGATCCCGGTCATATTTCGGTTTAAAATAAGAAATCAGGGTCGCCTGAGTGGACACGGCAACCGCTGTGGTGACACCGGCCTGTCCCCCGGGCACTGAGACGCCATTCTGCGTCGCAGCCGGTACCGCGCTTGAAAGAGCGACCTGGGCGGAAATACTTAATGGAGAGTCCGCGTTTTTCGTACTGGAGGACTCGGGCCGCGCCATGCCGCCTTCCGGCCCCCCCGCCGAACTGTCATCCGGGCGCCCCCCCCCGCGGCTGTTTCCTGCGGCTGTAGCGCTGACCTGTGCCGCTTTAGACGTACTGTCCGCGGCTGAGGGAATACCGCCCTGCGGTTTCCCCGAACCTGTTGCATTATTATCCTCGTTTTTAATTTGTTTTCCCTGCGCAGGAGAAGCCGCAATCCCGGAGTGTGCGCCGGCAACCGTCACGGGAGGGGTCTTTTCAAACACCGGAAAAACATTGCCGGAATTTACCGCTTGGGCCCGTTCCAAAGCCGCCTTTTCCTTATTTTTAGACCACCAGTTATAAAAGAGGAACGAGGGTACGGCAAGAACAGCCGCCAGTAAAAGCCATCCTGCGGCTGAAGTCAAATTTTTCATACCCCGCCCCCAGGAGCCCCGACGCCGCCAAAACGCGGAAATATCGTCGACAGGGTAAATTTCGCCTGAATAACGCCCACACTCCCATCCTGTTTCTGAAAACTCATTTCCGTGACTTTAAGCAGAATAGGCGAATTTTCTATGTCGGCAAGCCAGGCGCCAAGCTTGGCATAGCTGGTTGTCACGGTTACCCCGCGCGAAACAACCAGAAAACCGCTGATCTCCGTTTCCGTTTGCGCGGTGAGAGAATCAAAAACCAGGCCGTTTTTTTGGGCCGTAGTGGTAATAATATGGTTCAGCCATTCGTCTTTGTCTTTAAGCAAAGGCAGTTTTGTCTGATAGGTTAAAAGTTTGGTCCGCGCGTCCGTGTATTCCTGGTAATTCTGGGTGATCGCTTCGAACTTTATCAGCTCAGCCGACCTGGAATCCACTTTTGAACTTAAAGGCCCGTAAACAGCGGAATAAATAATAAGCAGCGCCGGCAGCGCGAAAAGCAGCGGTTTTTTAAACGGCTCTATGCCTTTATCAGCGTAGATTATTGTGATATCGGCCGCCATATCCTTGAAGAAAGCCAATAGCCTGGCGAATAGATCCGCAACGAGCGCGCCCATATCAGCGTCTCCTCTTTACAGCGCAGGTTATGGTAAAGCCGGTGGGGTCCGCGCCGGATCGGAGGCCCGCGGCCCTTAGCGCCGCTCCGGGATCCGAAACGTCGGAGCCAAGGTCGAATTCCACTCCGCCGTTGGGAGGGCTGAAAACCTTGAACTCCCTGGAATTCTTAATAGCCTTTACAAAAAAATCCACCATGCGGAATTTTATATCCCCTTTAAGCATGGTTTTCCCGCTGATGATCATATCCTTGGGCGTGGATTGCATCACATCGGAACTGAAAGGATTTGCATAGTGCAGCTCCGCTATCCAGATTTCCGCCGGAATGTTGTCGACTATCACCTGCATCTTGGGCGCTACGGAATCGGTATCGCCAAGCAAGTTGTAAAGCGTGCGCCCGTTCTCCTGAAGGCTCGCTATTTTCGTTTTTATGGCCGCTTCGCTGCTCCCCTCCAGTTCCGAGACATTTCCCGCCTTGGCTTTCAGGCTTGAGAGCTTTGAGTCAAGCATAAAAAGGCGCGTCTGGCTGATAAGGGAAAGCAGAAGCATTATGCCGCCAAGCAGGAAGGTAATGTTCCACACATAGCCCTGCACCTGCTTCTCAAGCCTGGCGGCGGTGCTTATGCCGGAGAGATCAAGCGTAAGCTTGCCGGGAGCCATCCCCTTAAGGGAGGCTCCGACTGAAAAAAGCGAAGCGGCATCATTGTCTTTCAAATCCGCAAGTTTTGACGGCTCCCAGGTGAGCGCCGGCATCGGGGATTCCTGGTCGGCCGTCGTCTTCCACACATCCAGGTTTTCACCGCTCAGCATCAGGTTTTTGTAACCCTGCCCCCCCACATAGCGTTCCACGAACTGCACCGCGCCTTTAACATCCAGACGCTTGCGCTCGCTTATAGTGGATGAACTGTCAAAATCGTTTTCGCGGTATAAGACCGGATAGCCGTCGTTTGAGAACAGCGTTAAACTCTGTGCGGCGGAAAAGTGAATATAGGCTTTTGACGCGTGGTCTTTCGGATCAAGGAAAGCGAACAGCCTCTCCATAGAACAGGAATTACCCTCAAGGCTCACGAGCTTCAGGCCGGCGTTTTCAAGCGCGTTTATCAGGAATTCCACGCTTTTTCGCTGGGTAAGACCGAAAAGAACGCCAAGTTTTTTGCCTCCGTCAATTGGCACGGCGTTGTAATCGTAAATCACTTCCTCAAAAGCGACGGGAATATATTTTTTTGATTCAAGGGGTATGGAACGGCTCCAGAATTTTCTTTCCATGACCGGCATCACAAAATAACGCAAAATGGCGAACTGGGGCGAAAATGTAACCACCGCGTTTGAGGAACCCCAGTTAACTTTTTTCACAGCCTGATTGAAGCCCGCTATCCACGGAGCTTTCTCATTGAAAAAATCACTGTTGATCGAGAGCGGGCGCGTCATTCCGCCTTTGGAGGTGAATTCGGTGGGTATTTTCACCAAATGCTGCACCTCAAGCCTGGAATTTTTGTCCACCTTCACTTCCGAAAGACAAATTTCCGAGGGCGAGATATAAATACCCAAACTGTTGCCTATAGTTGTAGCCATATATTAATTCAGGGTATAGGGGCTGGCGGTTAGCGGTTAGGTAGAGTTATAAATAACTCCTTCCCTAATACTCTATCCCCTATACGCTATACTCTGCAACTACTCCCTTACTCCTTCCCCACCAGTTTTATTTCAACCAGGGTTTTGGGAGTATCTGAAATTTTGGTCTGGGAGTCCAGGCGTTCTTTGTCTATTTTATACTTTTCGGTAAGCCTGGAAACCACATAGTTTACCCTGTTTTCCGCCATGGTATCGGCATTAGGCTCTCCGGAATAGGCGTAGCCGGTAAGTTTTATCTTTGACATCGGATAGTAATTCAGGGTTTCCGCCACTTGGGAGAGCTTTTTTTCGCTATTGGCCGTCACAGTGGCGCTGTTCTCTTTAAAATAAATTTTATAACTTACCTGGCCTGAGCCGGGAGCCTGGGTGTCGCCGTTTCCAGCGGCCTCCGTAGAAGCGGAAGAGGCCCCGTCCGAAGAAGTCCCGTCCGATGACAAGGTCTCGGTCTCAGTGGAAGGCTTGGCGGCTTTCGCCGCGGCGGATTTCTTTTTTAACGCAGCGGCGGCGGTTTTGGATTTTTTGCCGGCTTTTGAAGCTTTTAAAGCGGCCCCGGTCTTATGGGCGGAGGGTTTATTCTTTAAAAGAGCTTTTCCGGTTTTAAGGGACGATTTTTTTAAAGCTTTACCTGCTTTCGTCTTTGGCGCCGCCAAAGCCCCCGGCGCTTTTTTGTTTACGGGTGCAGCCTGCAGGGCCGCCTCTTCTCCCGGCGCCGGTTTGACGACAAGCAGGCGCCGCACATTATTTTCCCTGCCCTCCACATCCGCCGCCGTCATCGAGAACAGGTATTTACCCGAGGGATAGGCGGCGCCGAAAAAGTTTTTCCGGGCGTTCCAGAAACTCTGGTTATACTGGGCGCCGGCGCCCGAAATCTCCTGAAGGGGCAAAAGGCTGTTATCTTTCTGCACCTGATAAATCTGGAATTTCCAGGAAGGCGTACCCGCGGGCGGCGCGAAAACCGAAAATTCCACTATAGCGCCTTCATTGTTACGCGTGGCTATAGAGGTCGGGAAAATGCCAAGCGAAACTTTCGGCCCCCTGGAGGACATTTCTTCGGTATCCATAAGACGCTGCGCGTTACCATAGGAAAATAATATTATCAGTCCGCTGATGTTGGTAAGTTCTTTCGGAAATTTCACATCGGCGCCTGTCAGGTTCACATCGATACGCGCGGGAGAGAGCCCGCGCGAAACCAGATAAGAATTCAGCGCCAGGGCCTGGCGGATGCTTTTAATTTTGACATCGTTCTGGGCCGAGCCCTCAGGCAGAATAAGACAGTTAGCCTTGCCCAGGGTAAAAATCAGGCCGGCCAGATTTGAAAGCACGGGCGCGGTATTCGGCTTAAAAACCGTTTCATTCGCAAAAAGGGCCGAGGGATTAATGGTAATTGCCTTGGGCAGGTCGTCGCCCATATAAATTTTAACGCTGTCGTAACGCCCCAACTCAAGAAGGGCCGAGCGGCGCATCTCCGCAATTTTCGCGGATATCTTTTCGCTCACCCTTTCTTTCTGCGCGACCCTGGCGTCGGCATCGTCCGTTTCCGCGTTCTCATCGGCGCCGGCGCTCTCCCCTGAACGAAATTGTTTTTTGACCTGAGTCTGTTTTACCTCTTCGACATCGCTTAGCCCGCCCGTGTCAGGCCCCCTGTCCTTAAGAGTGCCCACACCGGTATTCATTCTAAGGGTGATTTTTGTGATGTACTCATTGGCCAGCGACTTTTCCGAGGGAGTGCCTTTTGTGAGGATCTCAATGAAGCGGTCCATCGCCTCGTTGTCCTGCCCCTCGTGGTAAAGCCGTATGGCCTGTTCCATGGAACGGCTGATGCCGCCCGCCTTTGCCGGCGCCTGCTGCGCGCGCGAGGGCGACCCGGCGGCGAAAATAAAAAAACCCGCCAATGTCAAAAAAAAGAGCCGGCCTTTAAAATTGTTTTGCATTTTAACGCTCCAAATTTATCTTTCCCGCTCTATATTTAACACTTTCCACTTTACCTAAATATTGCGTTATTGTTACGAAAGCGTGGCAGTCACAGGCACATACCAGCGCTGAAGAGCTGGAAGCCCTGAAGTTCCGAAAGGTTAAGCCAACACATTCGCGTCTTTAAATTCCGTCAACTTCAGACTTCAGTTCTTCAGCGCTTCAGATCCAGCCTACGGCAGCGCCTTTAGGCGGGCCGCCACGGAGGCGTTGCCCGGCTCAAACTGAAGGAATCTCTCCCACTCGGCCTTGGCGCTGGAAAAATCGCCCTCTTTTTCATAAGTGACCGCCAATCCGTAACGGGCCGCATTATCGGCCGGGTTTCTTTTAAGCAGGATCAAAAGCAGGGTTTTGGCGCCTTCCATATCTCCCGCCTTGAAAAGCAGTTTGGCTTTAAGCGTAATCAGTTTCGCGTTGCCGGGATCGAGATTCAACAGGGCGCCGGCTTCTTTCACGGCCTTGTTTATATCTCCGCCCGCAAGGCCGGCGGAAGCTGAGCCGTAGCGTTCCAGCCACGCCACGTCAGGATCGTCCTTTATTTTCATCCTGACGGCTATACCGGCCAGATTTTCAGCCAGCATCTTGTTATCAGGGTCTACCCGTACGCCGCGGCCATAAGCCATTTTAGCCCCTGGCAGGTCTTTTTGCAGCGTGTAAAAATAGCCGAGCGTATTCCACATGTTCCCGTCATCGGGGAAAACCCTGACTGCGTCTGAAAACAGCCGCACCCCCTCTTTGGCCGCCAGCTCTTTTGTCCCCCCCCCGCCTGACCCGGCACTGCCAGGCACTGCGGGGCCCGAACCGGGCGGCAGGGCTACGCCGGATGAAGATATATAGATCTCAGCCAATGCCTGATAAACCTGCGGGCTGAGGGGGTTTATAAAAGCGGAGGTTTTAAGGGCGCTTAGCGCCTCCGGTGTTTTTCCTGTGCGCCTTTGCACCACGGCGAGATTAAAATAGATCTCATCGTACCCGGCATTGGCATTAAGCGCCTCAGCGTAGGCCCACTCGGCTTTTTCGAACTCTCCGGCGCGCACGTAGGCATTGGCCAATTCGTAATTGGTATTAACTTCGCGCGGATACTGGTCGTAAGCTTTTTTGAGCTCACGCGCCGCCTGCGCGAAATTATTCCTGCGCATTTCTTTGAACCCGTTGAAATAATAAAATTCGCGCGTGAACTGTCTTTGCCAGAAAATGACGGACAGGGCGCAGAAACAGACCAGGGCGGCAAGCCCCGCGCTTTTGGCCCAGGAAACACGGTTTCCCGTCCCGCCTATGATATTGCGCGCCAGCAGCTTATCCCAAAAGAGCGGGGCAAGCCCCGCGCGCCTGAGCCACACGGGGGCTGTGACACTGGCCTGTTCCGCCTTAGGCGGACTGTCCGCGGCTGAAGGCTGAAGGCTGAAGGAGGGTGCGGGTGAAAAAACTTTCAGGGCCAACGCGCCGGTAAGCCACCAGAACAAAAGCCCCGGCACCGCAAAATGCAGGGAAACATTGAACATATTATCAGCGAACATCCCCGCCAGCGCCGCCGCCAGCGGCACGGCTGAAGCCGCGGCCTCGGGCGCGGAGCGGCGGTAATAAAAGTAAAAGCCGGCGCCCAACGTGAAAAAGAACCAGAGATACACGCCCAGGCCCAAAAGCCCCGCCTGCGACCACTGTTCAAACGCTTCGTTATGGGCGTTATTGGCATGGGTGCGGAGGCTGCGCGCCGCTTCGTAGTTGAAAATCAGGTTGCCCTGATAGAACGGGTAAAAAAGCTCAAAAAGTCCCCAGCCCTTGCCTAATAGCGGGTTTTCGAGGCCCATCTGCCAGGCGCTGGTCCAGATAAGCAGACGCTGATGGTAAGACGGATATATCTTATCGTTGCCCGCCGACAGAGAAAGAGATGAGACGGAATTTATTTTTCCCGTGCCTTCCGAAACCCTTTCAAAAAGCCCCGAGCTGAAAGGCTTCAGGGAGGCGGAAGGCCAAAAGATAAGCACGACCAGCGCCGCCGAAAAGAACGGGACCAGAAATTTTCTGTTGGCGGAAAATTTTTCCCGCACCGCCCTGAAGGAAAAAAGAAAAATGAAAGCGACCGCCGCGCCTATCCAGGAGGACCGCGTGAGGCTGGCCATCAGCATCCCTTCGTAGGAAAAGAAGAGTATCCCGTAAAACAATCTTGAGCCGAGGGTTTTAGCTCCCGCGAGGTAATAGGCGGCCAGCGGCAGCAGCATGACCACATAGGAAGAGATAAAGTTGGGGTTGCCGAAAGTGGAAACGGAACGGTTGCCGTAGGGATTTACAAGTTTAGCCCATACCATTTCAATATGGAAATATTCAAGCACTCCGTAAAGCGCGGAAATGCCGGCGGCCGCCATTATCATGCCCAGAACATCTTCCTGCTTTGCGGGTTTTTTGAGCGTCAGATATACGGCCGCAGCGCCCACAAGCCATAAAACGCCGCCGTATGGATCCCAAAATCTGGACCAGAAATCCTGCGCGGAAACAGGGGACTTAATAAAAGGAAAAAGGAACCACATGGCGCCCCACAACAGGATAAGCGCCAGCCATTTATTGACTCCAGGCTCTTCAAGCTTGGCTGGACCGGCAAACGGGGTTCTCAGCGACAGGTAAAAAACAAAAAAACAATTAACCAGAGTGAACAGCCCGGTTTTCAGGCCCTCGCTTGCCATGGCCGGCCGGAAAAAAGCGGCGTGGTTGAAATACGCGTAAATAAAACTGCACAGATAAACCGCCAGAAGCGCGGCCGCAGGCATGTTAAGGGGCAGTCTCGGCAAAAAATTGCCGTGACCCCGGAAAGCGTTTAAGGCTATAACGGCCATAGCCGCCAGCAGAGAAATATTGAGCAGTGTTATTTGCAGATAATACGGATTGCGGGTGAGGTCGGTAAAGAAAAGCAGCGGGGAAACAAAAAACGCCGTTACCAGGAGCAAGTTAAGCAGCCCCTCCCCCTTGAAAGCGTTTTTTTCCGGCATTTATTTCCCAGGTTCCACGGAAATGATGTTGACCCCGAAACGAGCCTGCAGAACGCCCAGATTGCGCTTCGCCGGCTCAGAATTGGGATCCAGTTTCAGGGCCTCCTGATAGTCCTCCGCCGCCTCTTTGAATTTGCCCATGGCGTAACGGACATTGGCTAGGTTGGTATAGGCCTCCGGTGTGGCGTGCAGATGGCCCTTGATATAGCACTTCCAGCCGTTCAGATTATGAAGATATTCGGTTTCGGCCTTATCAAATTGTTTGCGGTTTATGTAGATCTGAGCCTTGCGGTAATAGTTAAACGGGTAAACGGGGTCCAGATTTTCATAGAGATTCAGCCGCGCCAAAGCTTTATCAAGGTAGGCCTGGGCTTCCTGCGGCTGCCCATGCGCGTTCAGATAATCGAACATCTTCATGTAAAGCGTGCCCACCTGATGATGCATCTGCACATAATTGGGGGCTATGGCGCGGACTATCTCATAGGAAGCCATGGCCCTTTCAAAATCAGTGCGGGCAACGCCGTTTTCATCCCCCCAGTCGGGCCTGTACTGCCGTTCCATGTTCAGGCGGTCGTTGAAAACATTGCCCACGAAATAATAAGGCATAACGAAGTATTTGTCGAACTTGTTTACTTTCTTATAGTAGGTTATGGCATCTTCCCACTTGCCCTGTTTGGAAAAGAAAATAGCCATGTTATGATATACATCGCCCTTGAACCAGCCCCAAAAATAATAGGTGGGCCAAAGCACCAGCAGTATGGCCAAAGCGGTCCCCAGTACCGCGCCTTTAAGAAGTATTTTTGAATACGCGTAGGCAAAAAAAACCACCACGGAAAGTAAAACCCCCCATGATATCCACCACTGTAATACTTCCCCGCCGGCTACATAATTGCGCAGCGGTCCCTGAAGTTCCGAAAATTCGCTGAATATCAGAAAAACAAGATACGCCAGCGCGCCCAGCGCAAACGCCCGGGCCGCCCAAAGCAGGGCCGTATAAATCCCGCCCGCCGGCGCTTCGGTTTCCTGCGGTTCAGTCGCGGACAGCGCCATAGGCCCGCGACAGGCCAGTGGCACAGTCGCGGACGGGCCGCCTGAAGCGGCCCGTGTTCCGGCCTGTTCATTCTTGTAATGCAGTTCCCAGAGCGCCTGTCCCCGCGCGAGGTTCACTATAACCCCCGGCAGCAGTCCGAAGAAAACGCCCGAAGAAACAAAACGCAGGCTTACATCGGTAGAATTATGTATAAGCATCGCCAGAAAAGCCGTAAGATATCCAAGCAGATCGTATGCTGCCGGAGGCGGCCTTGAACCTTTCAATTCTCCTGTAAGCGCTTCAAGACCTCTGAGGCCTACGGTGGTCACGAACGCAATTATCCAGATGTAAAGCCCGAAACCGATAAGACCGTTGTCCATCCACTCCTCTATATGCTCATCCTCGGCATGATCGGTTTCAGTATTGTGCTTGCCTTCTATGTGGAAGATCGTAGGGCGCCTGAAAGCAGGATAGATTATTTTAAAACTCCCGACCCCTGTGCCTATGAGAGGATGCGTCTCGATCATTTCCCAGGTGGACAGCCAGGTGGCCACCCGGAAACTTATTGAAATGGGGTTTTTGGCAAGGAAAATAGCGACACCGATAAACGCCACTATCGGCATGACCGCGGCTCCAAGAAGGAACTTAACCCGGGCGCCTTTCAGCTTATCACGCAGGAAAAAATAGCCGTAAAATACGGCGAAAATAAAAGAAGAAATACCGAAACCCAGCCAAGCCCCCTTTGTTTCGGTGCCGTAGAGGCAAAGCAGATTAAGGAAGATGAGCGGAATGAGATAAAACGAACGTTTTTTAAGATATTGCGCGACCGCGATAGGCAGAATAAGCACCAAAAAGTCCCCGAAGAAATTGGGATTGCCGTAAGTTGAAAAAGTCCTGTGCCCGAAAGCCTGTCGCCACACGAACGGATCAAGCCCGGCCCCCTGGTCTTTGGGCGGAAAGAAGCGTATATCCAGAAACTGCACTAAACCGTAGAGGACGGCGATATAGGCTGTTATAAGCAGTATCTTTGTAAGGCGATCTATGGAGGGAACGCTGAATTCTCTGAGAACGATAAGCGTCACCGACATATAGAGGATATAGCGCACAAAATCATCGACGCTCGCGCCTTTGTATGGCGCATGGAAGAAAGAAATAAGCACATACGCCAGGTAGGCGAAGAAAGGAGCCAAAAACACAAAATCATCGCCGCGGAAAGCCTTCCGCCCCTCCATGGAAAGCAAAGAAACCCACAAACCAAGCAGACCGATACCCCCCATCTGCAGGAGAGTGATTTTCACCTGGGCGGAATCATAGGTGCGAAGATAGAAGGAATCGGAAACCAGCAGGTAAAGTATGGGCAGCCACCAGCATATCGCCTTTCTGGCAAAGCTGACACCCGGCGCGAAATCTATATCGGAAAATTCGTCGTAATTCTGAGTGTTCTTTTTGGACATAAGCAATGCGGCTGTTCCAGCCGCGCCATAAGCCGTATGCCAGAGGCCTTAAGCTATCGAGGAAACTTCTAAAAAAGCATATGGCATACGGCCTAAAGCTTATAGTATAAACTTTTGCTAAAGCAAAAGTTTATTCAGCCGAGGATGGGATTTGAACCCACAACCTGTCGCTTACGAAGCGAATGCTCTACCGTTGAGCTACCTCGGCATATAAATACTTTGTTATTGTATAATATTCAGGACGGTTTTCAAATTTTCAGAGGAATTCATATTACTTCACAGGTTACATAGGCTGAAGGCTGAGGGCTTATAAAGTTTTAATATTAATCCGGTGATTTCCTCAACCGCGGAGAGCGCCATAGGCCCGCAACAGGCCAGTGTCACAGCCTTAAGCCTGCAGCAACGGGAGATCTTTATGAAACATATTTTCGCAAAAAAACACCTGCATCTTCTCCTGGAGGAGATGAACGGAGAGCATCGCCTGCGCCGGGTGCTTGGCCCTGTTCAACTGACCAGCCTGGGTATCGGATGCATTATCGGCACAGGGATATTCGTCCTTACCGGCATAGCCGCCCATGATAAGACGGGGCCGGCGCTGATCCTTTCGTTCATAGTGGCGGGAGCGGCCTGCATCTGCTCCGCGCTTTGCTACGCGGAATTCGCTTCCCTGGCGCCCGTCGCGGGGTCCGCCTACACCTACGCGTACGTCACACTGGGCGAACTGTTCGCCTGGATAATCGGCTGGGATCTTGTGCTGGAATACACGGTGGCTTCCGCCACGGTGGCGCACGGCTGGTCGCATTATTTTCAGAATCTTATCGGCATTTTCGGATTCCACGTGCCGAATATAATTTCAAGAGCCCCTTTCGATTTCAACCCCGAACTCGGCAGATTTATACTCACCGGAACCGTGATGGATGTCCCCGCTATTATAATAGCGGCGCTGGTCACCTGCGTGCTCGTGATAGGCATAAAGGAGAGCGCCTCGCTCAATACGGCCATGGTAGGCATAAAGGTAGCGGTCGTACTGTTCGTGATAACGGTTGGGGCCTTTTACGTGAATCCCCATAACTGGGTGCCGTTCGCCCCTTACGGTTACAGCGGGGTAAGCTTCTTCGGCAAAACTCTGCTGGGGCGCGCGGGACTAGGCGGCGAGCCGCTCGGCATGCTTGCGGGCGCCGGCATGATATTTTTCGCGTATATCGGGTTTGATTCCGTCTCCACTCACGCCGAAGAGGCGCGAAATCCACAGCGCGATGTTCCCATTGCCATCGTGACTTCCCTGGTTATATGCACGGTCCTCTATATCGCGGTTTCCGCGGTGTTGACCGGAATGGTCCCTTACAACCAGATCAATATAGACGCGCCCGTGGCCGACGCGTTCCGCGTAGTCGGGCTCCCGTGGGCGCAGTTTATAATCGCTCTGGGAGCGATAGCCGGCATCACCTCCGTCCTGCTGGTCCTTATGCTCAGCCAGCCCCGCGTGTTCCTGGCCATGGCGAGAGACGGCATGGTCCCCCCGGGCATTTTCGCCGCGGTCCACCCGCGCTTTCGCACGCCCTGGAAATCCACTATTTTGACCGGAGTCGTTGTCGCGGTCCTCGCGGCTTTTATCCCGCTGCGCCTGCTCGCCGAACTTGTAAATATCGGCACACTGCTCGCTTTTGTGATGGTTTGCGCGGCCGTGCTTATTATGCGGAAAACCAATCCCGGAGCGACACGACCGTTCCGCTGCCCTATGGTCCCGTTTATTCCCATCGCGGGTATCGGCATCTGCCTGCTGCTTATGTTCTCACTGCCCGCGGAGAACTGGCTGCGGCTTTTCATATGGCTTTTCCTGGGCTTCCTGATCTACTTCACCTACAGCCGGCATCACAGCGTGTTGGCAAAATTACGCAGAAAAAGCGCGCTGATGGGTAAGATAGGCTGAGGGCTGAAGGTTGATAAGAGGATTTCACCAGTTCCAGCCAGATGCATTAAGGCTTCCGGAATGCGGATAACAATCCCGCGCAAATAAAACTCCGCCGGCTTAAAAAACCGGCGGAGTTCTATTTTTAAAAACGCTCTCTTACTTTTTTGTCGCCGTCCGCATGGCGAAAAGCTTATCCGTGGCGGCCTTTATACCCGAGCGCACGTCGTTTACGCTTTCAACCGGCCACTTGGCCTTGTCGTCGCGCAAAAAGCTGGTTTTATCCGTGCGGTTGTCAAAGCGGCCTATGGGCAGGTGATATTTGGCCTTCCCAGCGCTTATTGTAACCGTGCCGGGAACCTCCGAGGTTTTTTCCAGCCAGTCCATGTCGTCGGTGCCGTAATCGTTCATCATTACATCCATGGGCACGCCGTGGTGCAGTATGGAGCCGGGATCGTTCGGATTGGTGCGGGCTGTGTTTTTGCGGCGCGACTCTTCCGGCGTCACCCACACATAAAGGATGACCGCTTTTTTAAGGATCCTAGGGGAGAATTGGCCGAGCGAATACTGGTAACCGAACGGCGCTTTCAGCGGCATGGCGGAATCGTGCGCGCCGCCGCGGGCGGCTTCTATCACTATAGTTTTGCCGTCAAAAGAAGCCGGGTATGCTGCATGTTTTTCATCCAGCATGGCGCGCGCCTCTTTTTCAAGCGCCGCGGTAACCGTGGCGAGCGTTCCCGCGTCAAGCGCCGAAAGTCTGGGGTTCAGGCCGGCTTTTTTCGCGGCCCTTTCCAGGCGTTCTATCAGGAGCGCCGCAGCGGAAGCGGTTTTTGAAATACGCTTGGCCATAAGGTCGGCATAATCCTCATTGATAAGATGTATCAGCGTGCCCCAGTCCTTCGGATCCGCAAAAGGCCTGTCAGGCGATCTAAAGAATATCCGGGCGCGGCCCATTTTTGCCAGTTCATCGTCGGCGCGGCGCATCATGTGCACATAAGGGAAATCGTCAAGCTGAAGAGTGTCGCCTATGTGAAAATCTTTCCTGAGTTCTCCGGCCGGAACATTGGCAAGATACCGGCGCACCTCCGATTTACCGGAAGCCGGCAGGGCAAGCAGCAGCACTATGTCAAAAGTTTCGTTCATAGAACCTCCGATTAAGAATATGCCTTATTCTAATTTATCTATCCGCGGGTTTCAAGCGCTATTTTTTGTCTTATTCATGATTAAATGTATAATTTCCTTAATGACCCGCCTTGAGATCATGTGGAGCGTTTTTATTGTCACCACGGCCGCGCTTTTTATCGCCGACATAAAGCTTTCCGCCGGCAAAGCGCATGTGATATCCCGCAGGGAATCCATGGCGCTTTGCGGCTTCTGGGTGCTTGTGGCAGGCCTTTTCGGCCTGCTTACCGGCTATATGCTGGGCTATGAAAAAATGCTTGAGTTCTTCACGGGCTATGTGATCGAATACTCGCTTTCCATGGACAACATGTTCGTGTTCCTGCTAATTTTCTCTTATTTCGCCATCCCCGACAAATATCAGCCTAAAATACTCACCTGGGGCATACTTGGCGCCATTATCATGCGCCTCGTGCTTATTTTCGCCGGCATAGGCCTGCTCCACACATTCCACTGGCTTATTTATGTGTTCGGAGCCGTGCTTATTTTGACGGCGGTCAGAATGCTTAAGCAGGAAGAGGAAAAAATGGACCCCGGCAGGAACTTCGTTTTAAAACTGCTGTCCAAATTCATCCCCTTTGACAATTCCGCCGATACGCCTGATTTTTTAATAAAAAAAGGGCTCTGGTACGCCACACCGCTGCTTGCCACGCTTGTGGTGGTGGAAACCTCGGATATTATTTTCGCGGTTGACTCAATACCCGCGGTGCTGGCCGTTTCAACCGATAAATTCGTGGTCTACACTTCCAACGTGTTTGCGGTGGTGGGATTGCGCTCGCTTTATTTTTTCCTCGCCTCGATAATTGATTCTTTCCGTTTTCTGAAAACCGGCATCTCCGTAATACTTTTTTATGTGGGACTAAAAATGCTGCTTTCCAACTTTATCCACATACCGGCCATCCTTTCGCTGGGCGTGGTGCTGGGCCTGTTGGCCGCTTCCATGCTGCTGTCGGCGGTGATGCCGGAAAAGGATAAAAGGGAAGCGAATAGGAAATAGCGAATAGCGGACAGGGGATGCAGTGAACACAGGACAAACCCGAATCCTTCAGTCGAAGGATTCGCCCGAAGGGCAGCTCTTTTGCCCACTGATTCGTGAATTATTGGGCAAAAGGGCTGGGTTGCCCCGCCCTTTTACGACCATAGTGCAATTAGTAAATGCATATTTCCGTTCATTCTGCATTTTGCTTGCACCGGCGCAACCAACTAGCGGAAAAGGGCGGCCCCTCTGGGACGAAAGTTGCAGTTGACTGCAACTTGCGGGCAAATAAAAGGCCGCAGGCGTATAAAGCCTGCGGCCTTTTTGTATGCTTCTGCTATTTTATATTCTGTGTTCTATAATTTTATTTCGCCGGTTTCGCAGCCGGCTTGACTGCGGCGGGCTTTACAACCTTCACTGGCTTTGCGGCTTTCGCGGGGTTCTCCCCCACTGCGACCGCGGGCTTAAGTATTTCAAGCAGCTGCACATCAAATACCAGTGTTGCGCCGCCGGGTATAGCCCCGCCCGCGCCCTGGTCTCCGTAAGCGGTATCTGACGGACATATCAGCTTCGCCTTGCCGCCCACTTTCATTTTCTGGACTCCCTCGGTCCAGCAGGGAATCACGCCGTTAAGCGGGAATTCCGCCGGCGTTCCCCTGTCAACCGAGCTGTCAAAAACCTTGCCGTCCGGAAAGGTGCCGTGATAGTGGACTTTTACCATGTCAGTGGCCTTAGGTGCCGCGCCGGTGCCTTCCGTTACCGGAATATAAACGACCCCGCTTGCCAGTTTCTGGGCGCCTTTTTCCTTGGACATCGCTTCGACAAACGGCTTGTTTTTCTCTTTCTCCTTGTTCACCATCGCAAGCTGTTTCTTGCCCAGATACTCATTAAGTTTCTGGCCGTACGATTCGTCCACCTTTGTTTTTTCCCCGTTCATCGTGTCGGAAAAGCCCATGATAATATATTTGCTTTCCTCGGTAGTAAAACCGAGCTGCTTTATTTTTGAACTGACCGCCGTGCCAAGGAAATACAGGGTTTTCTGGTCGTCGTTCGCGAATAGCCCCCCCTGAGTGTCAAAGGGAACCGCTACCGCTGCCGGCGCCGCTCCCGTGCCTGTCGCCGGAGCCGGAGTCTGGGCCATAAGCCCCGCCGGCAAGGTTACCGCTAAAACCGCAAGAACTATTTTATTCATTGTTTCCTCCTACTATTTTACACATGTTGCAAACTGTCCTGAATATATTACAAAAAAACCGCCTTGGAAATCACTAACCCGGAAAATCGGTCAACCGGTTGAAGGCCCTAGATGGACAAAGGCGGCCCTCAAACAAGTTCCAGCCAGGAGGGCGCGCGCGAAATAGCCTTACTTAACGACGCTACAGGCCGCCTTGCCAGCTCCCGCCCCGGCGGCAGGCTGGAAATGATGCCCGGCAGGGCGCTGAACGCGTATTCCAGCGTTTCAAAGAAGACGCCGCCGCAAAAACGCTCCAGCCGCAAGCGTATCGATGGGTTAAGGAGTTCCTCTCCGACAGCCGCAAATCCCATCGTCAGAATAAAAGCGCGCAAAGCCATATAAAGTCCGGAAACGGCGCTGCCGAGCAGCAGGCCCGCCGATAATGAAGCGGCCATAACCCCCGCCCATACGCCAACGCGCTTCAGCAAGGCGCTCGCGCGCGGATAGGCGCGGACGCAGATAAAGGCGTATAAAGCCGCGCCTCCCAGCATAGCGGCCGCCGGGATTTTACGCCCGGCCGCCATTACCGCCGACACAAACAGTATATGCAGCAGAAGCGCCGCCGTGGAATAGCGGCGGCGGGAGTTTTCACAGTTCCCGCGCGGTTTAAACGACATCCCGGTCGCAATTGGCTCCGGGTTTACCGCTTCTATCTTTCCGGCCCGCATTCCGGCAGCCGCCGCCGCAAGCCCGGCCAAGAAATATGCGGCCAGAAGCAAAATCAGCGGCCACCATAAATTCTGCGGCCCCAGCCCCGCCCGGGAGCGCAGCCATTCAAGCCCCCGGATATAGATGGAAACGGCGTCCGGGCCGTAAAGGATCAGCATCGTGGCCAGTTTCTGCGCCAGCGCCCAGCTCATGGCAAGCCCGCCGGCAAGAAAATAGCCCGCAAAATTCCCGCCCAGCAGGCTGACACCAGCTTCGGCAAGCAGACCCTCCATGGAAATAGCGAACATCGGGCCGAAGATCACCGCGCTGGGCGAAACGGACTTCATGGCCGCGCAGACAAGGCCCGCGCGCCACAGCAGACCGCGCTCCGGCCACAACCGGTGCCCGGCTACAAGTATGGTTATGCCTATGGCGGTAAGAAATTCGCCGGAAAACGGTATGCGCGCATTATGGAGAAAGCTGCCGAGGACTATTTCAGAAGCCGCCCAAAGGCTGCCAAGAACGGCGGCTTTGCGCCAGACAAGACTGTGGTGGACGGGGTTCTTCATGAAAGCGGTGCTATTATAGAGAAGGAGCCGTGCGTAACTCCTTTGAGACCGCGCAACGCGTCGGCCAGACGCTGAAGTTTTTCCGGTCTACCGGTAACAGCGACAACGCAAAGCAGCTTTTTTTCACGCAATATATGCGTTTGCGCGGAAAGGACGCTTTTTGCGTTTTCCAGCAGGAGTCGCTCTATACCCCTGCCCGGACGGAGATCGGAACAAGCGTACATCACGGAAATCGTTCCAGCGCATTCCCGGCCGCCGTTCCAATCCTTTTTCACCAGCGCCCGGCGTATAAAATCAGATATGGCCCGTGAACGGCTGGAGTAGCCCCGTTCCCCGGCTATCTTATCCAGACGGGAGAACAGACCTTTCTCCAGGCAGATGGTGGATCTCTCTTTCATAGTAATACTATTCTAGTAAAAAGTATGAGTGAACGCAAAAAAAATAAACCCCGCCTGATAATTCCGGGGTTATTAAATCTGGTTGCGGGGGCCCGCAATGTTTTTTACAGATACTTTGAAACCTATCAAAAAGTGCTTAAAATCCCTTTTTTCAGGCTGGAAAAGCGGAAAAGTCGGAATAATTGGCATTTTTAGGGGGATTTTTTAAAAATCCGCACAATAAAGGTTCCTACCTACCCAACTTATAAGTATTACATCTTGCAACTTTACAGATTTGCCATCTATTTTGGCGGAATATAGCCTAAGATTACCGGCTATGCCGCGGGGAGCGGCCCACCGGTTCCTCTGTCGGCCCGGCCAGCCAGTTTGCGATATGATTCGTACGGGCAACAAGAGCTTTCAGCAGGGCATCATTTTCATGGAACTTTTTCAGCGTGCGGCCGTGCCGGCGCAGCACATCAATAAAGCGGCGCGGATAACAGCCGTAAATTTTTACAGAATCCATCGGGACCGAATATTGCTCGGCGATAACGGGCCGGGGCAGAAAAACCCGCTGCCAGAAAATACGGATTTTATCCCAAAGGCGTTTGCTGTTCAGAAGTTCCGCAAAAGACACGGGCACCGAGAAGGCAAAGCTTTTGTCGGTGAACACCTGGGCGCGGGCGGTCTCCAGAACAGCTTCCTCCATATCCGCCGGCCGCAGCCTGGCCAGGATATCGTCCGGCACAGACGCGCCTGCCAATTCCCCCGCCAGCCGCAGAGCCAGGTAAACGCCCCTCTGCCAGCCTTGGCTGACAGCCCGTTCCGCAACAGTCTGCCAGTCAAGCGCGGAACCGAAGCGGAGAATGGTTTCCGCGATATCGCAGGAAGGGCGCAACCCAAAAGCGAACTGGTGGTGGTAGGAGGTGTGTAGGCAAAGATGCAGGAGCAGGTCTTCAGGCGCAAGCGACAACGCATCGCAACCGGTAATCTGACCAGGCACGGCGCGCTTCCATAAGCCGCCGGGATCCATGCTGTAGCTTTTACCCGGACCTGTAAGGTTCCAGTGTATTTCAAAAGAAGCATAACCATTCTTGACCATGCGGGGCAGATGATGATGCATCTTGAGGGTGGTATCCGCGCAAATAGGCTGGAGCGGCGTGTAGCCCATAGCCGCCAGGATATCCGAAATCCGCGTAAGATCTGCGGGGCGGGCCAGCACATCGATATCGTTCATTTCCCGAAGCCCGACTTCGTCGTAAACCGCTTCCGCCAGATATATACCCTTAAGCAGGATCAGCGGCATTCCCTCACGCTTCATGGCGGACAAAAGGAGCCGCAATTCTCCGTAATATCGCAGGTTATGCAGGGTGTTGCGGCGGGCAGCCTCCCGAAAGGCTTTTGCCGCTGCAGCAGGCACTGCCCTCTCCAGCCCTTTTTGCCTGAGCCGATGCCACAGCAGGGGCATGACCCGCTGCGTTTTTGCCAAAGCTAGAAAGGCTTGCCAATGTTCCGTTGAAAGACTTGAAAGCCGGGCGACATCTAATCCTGTTTTATCATTCTTTAAACAATCAATCAGGAGCCTGCAATACTTCTGTTCCATCGTTTCCATAGACATCGCCAAATGAATACAGTTTTGAATTCTTAATTATTTTTTCCCCGCATCTGCCGGGTCCAGGATTTTTCATAGCGCCCCTGGGCTGCCAACAGTTCTTCGTGGCTGCCGGATTCAACGATGCGGCCGCTATCCATAACATGAATTACATCCGCCTGTAAGGCGGTCGTGAAGCGATGGGTGATGATCAGGGCTGTCCGGCCGGCGGTGAGCTGGCGAAAACGCAGCAGCCAGTCAGCTTCCGCCCAAGAATCCATAGCGCTGGTCGGCTCATCCAGTATAATGAGTTCCGCGTTTCTAAGAAAGGCGCGCGCCAGGGCCAGGCGCTGCCACTCGCCGCCGCTCAGTTCGGCGCCGCCGAACCATTTCCCCAGCACGGCTTCGTGGGCGCCGGGCAACCGGCTGATAGGTGCATCCGCCCCTGCGGCCCGGGCTGCCGCGGCAATCCGGTCCATATCCGGACGGCTGTCAATGTCCCCGAAAGCGATATTATTGAAGACCGTGTCATGATAGCGCACCGGGTCCTGAAAAAGCACGGTGATCCGCTGCCGCAGCCCCGGAATAGAAAGGGAGCGGATGTCCGTTCCATCGATGAGCAGTCGTCCTTTTTCAGGATCATAAAAACGGCAGAGGAGTTTGATCAGGGTTGTTTTGCCGGCGCCGTTCTCGCCCACCAGCGCCGTGATCTGCCCTGCCGCAATCCGCAGATTGAAGCGCTCCAGGGCGGGCTGCGTCATGCCGCAGTAGCGGAAAGTGACGTTTTGAAACTCTATTTCTTTTCGCAGACCGGGATGGGGAAGCGGTATTTCCGGAGAGCCGATCCGGGGCTCAAGGGCCAGAAATTCAAACAGATTTTCCAAAAACATCATGTTGCGGTAAATCTCTCCGGCGCTGCCCAAAAGCGAACGCAGCATGCGCTGACCCTGGAAAAATGCCTGATAAAAAAGGGCCAGGTCCCCCAGCCGGACCGCGCCTTTTAAGGCCTGACGGCCCATCCAGGCAAGAGCTCCGGCCATACTCCCCAGCCCGATAAGAGCCGCAGTGGCCTGTGCGACTGTTTCGCTGCGGGCAAGCTCTACCCGCTCATGGCGCAATCGTTTACTCAAATTTTTAAAAAGCGTCCTGAAATACGAGCCAAGGCCGAACAGCCGCATTTCAGCCGCCGCCTCCCTCTGGGTGAGCAACATATCATAGTAACTTGTTTTGCGGATGGCCGTGGTGTTTTGGATCCGCCAGCGATGAAAGCGGAGCGTGTGGCGGAGCACTACCAAAAGTGCGGGCAGGGTGCTGAACGCCAGCAACAGGGGTATCCATACCCCGAAGGTAAGAAGAACTCCCCCCATCGCGGCCAAAGTGACAAGGCTTTGCAGCAGGGCGCCCGCGTTTTCCAGCAGGAGGGCCGGCCGGCTAAGGGCGTCTATCCGGGCGCGGTGGAGTTGATCGTAGTAACCGGGATCGTCGTAAAAAGAGAGATCGAGCCGCATGGCCTGCTGATGGATGAGTTGCTGAACGCGGTCCTGCACGCGCTCCGCCTGGGCGACGCTGACCCATCTGCCGATGCTCTGAAACACTTCCATTCCGATCAGCACCAGGACCATGGCAGCGCCCGCCGGAAGCAGCGGCCGCATGGCCCCCCATCCGCCTCCGGCGCCGATCATCGCAGCAATTCCGTTCACAAGCGTCCGGGTCAGATATACCGTGGCGACCGGCAGCAGACCCTGGACCAGGAGCAGGGCCGCCCAAACAACAGCCAATCCTCCGGCCGCCCGCCGGATCAGTTTAAAAGCCTGTGGCAGATAGGGGAGCTGTTGCCGGAGCCGCCCGGCCGCGTCGGCAAGCTGCTTGATCATCCGTTACCAGTCCTTCATTCCCGGCTTTTATCCGGATAGCGCGCCAGAATGTGGTAGCGCTGCGCCGTGTCGTACCCGATAACACCCACTGCGCCATCCTGCAGCCAAACATGGGCGGTTAAGCCGCCGGCGAAGTGTGTTGCGGCGCCATAGTATAAGGTCGTTCCTATGCCAAGCCGGCGCAGTATGCTCTGCGCGGCGATCGCGCGCGCAAAACACGCCGTTTCACCCGGCAGAAACCATGCCGCCTCGTTAATTAGCCCTTGTATTCCCTCGCGCAATCGCTTGCGCTCGTCGCCGGTAATCTTCTCCTTGTGCGGCGTGTAGGATCTTAATAAAGATGATTTCCATATCCGCTCACGCCGGGCATAAGAGGCTTCCGGTAATTCAGCCGGACGCTTGAAATACGATGTCAACCATCTAAAAGGAATCACCCGCAGGGACAGACGGGCGAGAATCAGACAGGATATTACCTCAAGCAGATAGCTGCGGACCGGCGGTGAAAACCGGCGGAATCTGACCAGTCTTTGCTTTACCCACATATATCAATCCGGGTTTCAGCATCTCTTTTTTCTGCTGTTTTGGGCTTTTCAAAATGCTTCCGCAAGCACATCATCAGTTTCGCGGCCGTCAGCAGAAATGCCGCGTTGCGCCGCCGCATCTCCGCGGGCGCGTTGGCGAGATCGTTCCATCCGCCAACATCTGAAAAGCGCTCTCTTAGGACGTTAACCCCGCATCAACTCCCTGCCCCGAGCCCGAAAGCGCTTCATTCAAGGGTATGCGCTCTAAGGTCGGCGTGCGCCAGGGGCGGAGTGTGGAACGATTCACTGTTTCAACCACGCTCGGAACAACCGCTTCATTCTGAGTTCGAATGGGTTCTTTCTCTTGCATGTTGTCCTCCATGTAATAATTAAATTTTCAATATCTTTGACCAAACATTATACCAAACACACGGTACACAGACACTATGGCCGGGCTCAAATGCCAACGGCAGAGTCATAATCACATATTCCACCCGTGAATATAGTGAAAAAATAGACACCTCCTCAGTTCATGGCGCCGTTGAAGCCCGGCCGGGCGCTTCGCCGATTACCTGCGCTAGTTCTGCGTCACAAAGCGCCTGTAACAGCGCGAGCGTCTCGCGCAGGCAAGTTGCCTCGTCCACCGCGAACTCCTGCCGCAATTGCGCGCACACCGCGCTGACCGGCATAGGGGCGGATATCAACTCCCACACTCTCCCCGCCGTTTCATTGAGCGAATAGCAATAACCGGCCTGCGCGTCGATGGCCAGCAGTTCGTCGTCCAACTGGCTGAACGGCACATCTTTGCCGCGCTTGATTATGTTGGCGGAATTTATTTTGGTTGCGGGTCCCATGGTTTCGTATCCTCCCTGCCTTTTAGTATCACTCGGCTTTCGGTTCTGCGTCTCGTCAATAAATAATTCCGCATACTAAGATCTGCAGTAAACATGAGGGCCATTATCGTTAGCACTCCCACCATCTGAAACTTCCGGACGCTAAAAAGATTTGTAAAAGCATTGCACTCTCGCTATAATACAAAAAGCAGGGCTATTTAGTAAATTTTATGAAATTTCTCCGCAGCCTGGCGGTTGTCGGACGGGTGAATGTGTGGGAGTCGGTCAGTCGTCAGCCGGGGAAAGGTCTATTTCTTCGTATAAGTCAGCCCGCGGATCCGACTGGGAGTCGTCGTCAGGCGGACCTCAAGCTTTGGGGGCTGGCTATTGAGGCACCGTCCACCGAAAGGGACGTAAACAGATAAGCCACCCTTCCGCTTTGTATGTTCAGCGCTCTACTCGACCAATTTAAAGAAGGGACCGAACGCAAATGGCTGCAATAAATTTTGATAATATCCTGCAGTCGCATTTTAAGGTGTATAGCTTTGATGTCTTTGATACCGTGGCGACCAGAAGAACAGCTACTCCAATAGGCCTATTTATGATCATTCAAAAAGTACTATTAGAGAAGAATGATTGCTTGCCCAAACAGTTAACGGAGAATTTTACTGAAATACGTATCATGGCAGAACAGGAGGCTCGGAGGATTACCCGCAATGAAGAAGTGACGCTTGATGAAATTTACGGAATAGTGGCGCAAAAATTTAATCTATCGCATAACATTCGGGATTCGCTGGCGTCCTTAGAGATTGACCAGGAGCTGCAAGAGACTCGACCTGTGCCGCAGATGGTCCATCTTTTAAATTCTTTATACGAGAAAAATAAACGAATAATTTTTACTTCGGACACATATTTGCCTAAAGATGCAATTAAAAAGATTCTTGTAACTTTTGGGGTGTATAAGGCGGATGCGGCTCTTTACTGTTCGAGTGAGTTATTAATTACAAAAGCGTCAGGTAAATTATTTAAGAAAATTCTTCTTCTCGAGGGTTGTTCACCGCGCGATATGGTGCATATAGGGGACAATTTTCACGTTGATATATTACAGGCCGGGAAAGCAGGCATCAAAACGCTTTATTACAGCGATACTCAGCTCAGCAGATACGAAAACATACTTCTTTACGGGTCACGGTATGGTCCTAGCGGTCATCCCTCTAATTATGTTTGGCAAATAATTGCCGGAGCTTCTCGTTTGGTTCGGTTAAACTCGCACATAAAAACTACCCGCTATCGCACTCTGTCTAACCTTGGAGGCAGTATTGCTTGTCCGATTTTTCTTATATATGTAATTTGGCTCTTGCGAGAAGCGAAGAAAAACAATATACAGCGGTTATATTTTCTTTCGCGCGATGGCCAAATACTCTTGGAGATAGCAAAATACGTGAACGGCGCATTAGGCATGAATATCGAATTGAGGTATTTGTATGCCTCAAGACAAGCGCTTTCATTGCCGGGATTAAGTGAAATCAACAAAAATGCGCTTTCCTGGATGATGTCACAAGACCCATATTGTTCCATTAATATATTTGCCCGAAGAGTGGGCTTAAATCCTGCTGTAGTGCAAAAAGAACTTCAAACCGTAGCGCATAGAAGAATTAATACCAATAAAAATCTGAATCCTCAAGAGAGAGCTCACCTTATTGGTTTAATTAAAGGCCCATTGTTGTCATCATTAATTCTCAATAATGCAAAGAAGGCGAAAATCGCTGCGGCCGATTATTTTCAGCAAGCTGGTTTTTTTGATAAAATCCGCTGGGGGATCGTCGATTTGGGTTGGATGGGGCATCTCCAATCCGCACTACGTGAAATCCTGAATTATGCAGGCTATGCCGCTACCGCAATTCACGGATTTTATTTTGGAATAATAAAAGGGAATATATTTATTGAAAACGATACAAATAAAAAAGATAGTTTTTTCTTTTCGGAAAAATCCCCCCACTTTGTTTATAGTACGGGATTTCAAGCTATAAATTTTTTTGAAATCTTTACAACTGCATACCACGGCTCTGTTATGTCTTATTGTTATGGAGAAGAAGATAAGCCATGCCCTAGATTTAATAATATGAACCACTACAATATTAAAGAATGGGGATTAGATCATCTTCGTTCTGGGTACCAGTATTTTCTTAAGACGATCCCAACCGATTTCATTAATGATTTAAGATTAAATGAATTGTTTTTGGAAGAATATAAAAGGAGAAGTTGCGAATTAATGAAGTGTTTAATGAATGATCCGTCGAGAGAAGAGGCGGAGGCACTTGGTGACTATCGTTTTAGCGGCGATCAAACAGAAACCGTAATGAGGAGGTTTGCTCCGCCATTCTCTGTCATGGAGGCGCTCAGATTTCATTTTTTAGACCGTTGCAAATCAATGAATATGACCTTTTGGTGGCGGGGAACATGGGCTCGCAGTAACCTGATAAATAAAATATTTCTTTCTTCAAAATTTAAGATCTTTGCTCAAAAAATGTGTTCTATGGGTGTAAAATTGAAAAATTGAGTGCGCCATTTCAGCTAAAGATTTCTCTCAATCTTTCAGAAAAGTTTAAAACCCCACAGATCTTCTTTACAGGAAAAGAGCAAGCCCTTGCAGAGAATTTTTGGACGGTAAATGCTTTTACGGAAAATGATTTTATTGTTAGAGTACATGCTCAAGCGTCGCATGATCAAAGGCGTTGGCCTTTAACTAATTTTCGGACAGTTCTGAGTTATTTTGAAGAAAAATATAAGGCTAGGGAGCGGGCAACGTTTATCACTCAACCGTTCGGTTTGTTGTAGGGGAATGCGGCTTCGTTAAGAAAAACGCTTTATCCGCCTTGCTTGAAAACCATTGCGGATGTGCAATTCTGCGTTTGCATGCCGTCAGCGCGGCGTAAAGTCCGGAGTCCGGCTTGAGCCGCAAGCCGCACGCCAGCCATAACTTGAACGTCCCCTGGCCGGTGGTAATGTTGAACTGCGGCGTGAGCCGCCGGTAGAGCCGATGACAAGCCAACCCCAGGGGCGCCGACCTCCGGCAAACCGCAAACCAGCGGTCCGCCATACGCCGGCGCAGGAACGCGTCCGGCGTTTGCGACAGGCGCGCCAGCCACCTGCCGGCCTCCTCCAGCTCCTCCAGGCGCGTGAAAGGCTCTCCCGCCGCGGCGCGGGCGATTATGGCGCGCTCCGCCGGTGTCGCCTGGGGGAACAGGGCGCACAAATAACGCTCGCAATACTTCCGCCAGTCTGCGCAAAGCTCAACCGCCTTCGCCTTATGGATCTGTTGCGGGTGGAAGCGTTCCCTGAGCAGAATCCGGGGCAAGTTTCCCATGCGGTAGAGCGGAGCGAGCCGGGTCCACAGTTCATAGTCTTCGAAGGACGCCTGCTCATCGTAGGGATGCGCCTTCGCGATATCCGCGCGCATTAACACGGTTCCTTGAAGAAATCCACACCGAAAGACCAGTTCATTGCGGATGGCTTCGTGCGTCTCGGGAAACCATAACAGGCCATGGCTGTCTCCGAACGCTTGCGAGCAGCCGCCGCAAATATCCACGCCGGTGAGGTGCATCCAGTCCAGTTGGGCGGCAAGCCGGTCCGGCAGCGCGACATCATCGTCGTCCATGTGAGCGATGTATTCGCCGCGCGCCAGCGCAATCCCGGCATTGCGCGCGCGTCCCTGGCTGTAATGCGGCGAAAACAGCGCGCGAATCCTGGGATCGCGCGCGGCAAGCGCCCGCACAATTTCCGGCGACTCATCGGTGGATCCATCGTCCACGATGATGAGCTCAAAATGGGGATAAGTCTGCGCCAAAATCGAATTGACCGCCTCGGCCACATACCGCGCGCGGTCATGGACCGGCATCACCACTGATATAAGGGGCAGGGAACGCAACTTAACCTCCATAGATATTGATCTGAATTGCAAACAGTTCGCTGTCCAGTTGGCCGAACTGCTCATTTTTGCCGCGCTTGGCGCTTCTTCATTATATTCTTTTTTACATCAATCGGATTTTATTTTTCTCCGGCGCGGTCCGCAAGTCCGGCATATCCCTCCAGCTTTCCGCCTTAGGCGGACGCTATTGCGCAAATGCGCCTGCAACAAGCGCATCGCCGCGTCCATCTCCGGCCAATCCCGCGGACGGGAAAATACCCAGACCGGCACGCCCCGCGCCAGTTCGGCGCAGCGTTCCCAATGCGCGGCAACCTGTCCCATCGGCTCAAGCAGGTCGCCGCGATAGGTTGCGGAGATAATAAAACGGCGCAACGCATCCACGCCGGTCAAGCGTCTCAAACCCGGTTCGCCCCATTCGAGCAGATAGATGGCGCGCACGGGCAATGGCGTGAGCGCGCTGCGCCGCGGCAAGTGGAACTTGTCCAACCGGAAATGATCGCGCTCCAGGCCTTCGTCGCTTAAGCCCAGCGCACCCAGCGCCTCGCGCCACAGTTTCAAGCGCGGCGACGAGGGATAAACGCTCGCCTGTCCGGCGGCGACACCGAAGAGACACAGATCATCTCCTACAAAGCGATGGCTGCGCGCGATCAGCCATGCGGCAGCCGATGATTTGCCGGATCCGGCTTCACCGCAAAACACGACGGCCTGATCGCCAACCTGCACGGCGCTGGAGTGGAGCGCGAGCAAACCGCGCTGATAACAGAGCGCGCCCCACGCCGAGCCGAGCAAAAACAGGCGCAGTTCGCGCGCTTGCGCGCTCGACGCGGGTGTGATTACTATCTCACGTCCGTGATGCACCAAATAGCCTCCGGTTCCGGGAATATGAAAGCTATAGGCCTGTGCGTCGACTACAGGCCGGCTTTCGCTTTCCGGCAGGTGTGCGGCCGCGTCGATATTCAGGCTGATGACAACATCGGGAAAGTTAAGCTCCTCGTCTTTCCTAAAAGGGAGCCAATCGGGGATTTCAATTTCCGAACGGATGCGCAGTCCGAAATAATCGTAACAATATCGTTTCATGCTGCGGCGGGGGTGTTTCATCCTTGCTCCTCAAACCACCGCAGGAAGCGCCCAGCCATCAGGCCGCGTTCCAGAATACAACTATACTCACGCGTTACTTGGACCTGGTCGTAGCCGCCCTTCGGCCAGTATTCGACCAGCCGGCGCAGCCGCGGCAGGTCCAACGCGCGGTGCGCCAGGCCGCACTTTTCCAGCCGGTCCAGCTCCGCCGGCAATTCCGCGCGGACGCCGCTCAATTCTTCAAACCAATCCGCCGCCTGCAGGCCGCGCTTGCGGTTCGAGAGCACCTCCGGCGGCAGACGGCCTGCCATGGCCCGGCGTATGAGCGAACGCGGTTCGCCGTCGCGCAGGAACTGGTCCTCCGGCAGAGCGAGGCAGAACTCGGCCAAGCGCACATCGGCAAGCGGCGAGCGGGAATCCACGCCGAACATTGCGCGGAAGGCGGTGATAAAGGCTCCTAAATCCTGCGCGACAAGCGCATCATAACGGATCTGACGACTGGCCGGCATGGAGCGAATGCGAAAATCGTATCTCTGCTCACGGGCGCGCGCATCCACCTTGTACGCGGCCGCAAAGTCGGGATGAATGGAAGAGAAGTCGCGCCAATGCTGAGTAATTCTGTTTTCCGGCTTACCACGCAACCAGTTGATAGCCAGCCTCAACGGCGCCGGCAGGAGCGGCATGACGCCCTGCCCAACCAATATACGCAGGGATGAACGGTTTGCGTTTTGCCTCGCAGACGCCTGCGCCTCGCGCAAAGCCCGGGCCCAGCGCCCGCCGCGCAGCAGTTCCGGCAACAAACCGCTGCCTTCCCAACTGACCGTTAAATTGCCCTGCATGCCATCCAGAATGACGCCGATCCCGCGCTGGCGCGCCGCTTGCAAGATCGCTTCGATCCACACGCGATTTGCTGTGTTGCGAAACGGGCCTTCCAGATTGAAAAAGAGCCGGTCGAGGTCGTCCAGGAATGTGCGGCCATCGGTATGCACCGGGTTCAGGTCAAGATTATCGTATGTCCGGGCAATCGCCTGAACCAAAGGCGTCTCGTCGGCATAACGTCCGGCCGGCACAGGACCGTCAAAACCGGCGCGCGGCACTTCGGTAAACGTTGCCAGGCGTTTGCCTTGCGGCCTGAGCAAACGCGCCGCCGTCACCGCCAGCGACGAAGAATCCAATCCGCCGCTCATCATCGCGCCGACCGGCGCACTACTGCGCATATTATCGCGCACAACGCGCGTGAACAGTTCGTCAAACGCGGCAAGGTAATCCGTGTCGCGCGGAAAGCGAATCTCACGTTGCAGATCGGGTTGCCAAAAACACCGTGTCTTGAATCCATTCCGGCCGGCGGCAAGCAGATGTCCGGTAGGCAGGCGATAAATATCGCGATAAAGGGTGGTGCGCGGTTTGCCTCCCAAATCCACGAGAAAGTCGGCCAATTTTTCCTCGTTGAGCGCGCGCGGAACGAAAGGCAATGCGCACAACGCCCGGACCGTAGTGGCGAACGCCAGTCTGGACGGAGCGGCCCAATAAAGAAGCTGGGGCGCGACAATAGGCGACCGCGCGAGGAAAAGAGTTTGGGCGCGCGCATCCCACACCGCAAACGCAAAAACCCCGATTAGATGGCGCATACAATCTTCGCCCCATTTATTGTACGCGCGCAAAATAAAATCCGAATCCGGCGCCTCGCGCGTATCCAACGGCGCGCCGCCCAGTTCGCGCATCAACTCAGGGCGATTGTCAAGACGTCCATCGCTGACCAGGACGCGCTGCCCGTCCGCGCCGGCCAACGGCTGCCGCTCAAAGCGATCTTCGGGAGTAAAACACATCAGTTGTTGTCCCAGCCCCGCGGACCCGCGGTTCCAGATACCTCCGCCGTCTGCGCCGTGTGCCGCCAGGGCCGCGCGCATCCGCTCCAGGTCGTTCGCACTGACCGGCTGATCGTTCCAGTTTATTACTCCAAATATTGCGCTCACATTAACCGCTCCTCATTCAGCGTCTGTTTTTTTCTATACTTCCTTTTTAAGACGGCGTTGGGTACGGCGCCAGGCTTCATGAAGCCCATGTAAACGTGCGACACGGACGAACCGGCGTAAATTGTCCCAGGTGATAGAAGGGTCAGAATATTTCAACGATACGGTTTTTAATAAAGACTCCCTCTGTCGTGGCTTTACCGGATGAACAAGTTTGTTTTCGGGATAACCGGCTAAAGAGGTATGGAACGGGCGATAGCGCATTGTTTTCCCGTCGGAAAGCCTGCAACCGGACGAATCCAGATAAAAACGGTTAACGTCTTGCGGCAAAACGAAATCGCCGGTTCCCCCAAAATCCCGCAAAGTGAAGTTTCCATGAAACAACAAGGTGGGAATGAGCGCCTCATAAATCCCTGTCCATCCTTTTAAATACATCTGGTAAACATATTCCAGGGCCGGATAAGAGATCCGGAATATGGGATTAAAAGATCGAAGGGCTTGCACTAAATCTATTTTTTCATCGAACTGATCCAGATGCCAATAGAACCAGTCAGGCTCCTGTGCATACCTGCGGATATGGGAGGTCAGGAAATCCTCAGTGCTTTCGGAAAAATAACGGAAAAAATATTCCCAATTGCCGGAGAAGCGGACATCATATTCGATAAGCCAGTAATAATTAAATTCGTGTTCCCTGGAAAATTTTATCAAGGACCTGTCGGGTTTAAAGCATGCCCGGGAATCAGCAAAATACGGCACATCCGACAGCCTTGTTAAATCCAGATCGGTCAGGATGCAATGAGGAAGATTTAAAAACCTGCGATCGATAGAAATGCCGGGTTTTTGCTGATAAAGCAGAATGCACTCCCCCATTGTTTTGGTGGCGCGCTGTATCTTTTCAAATTCCCTGTATATTTCTTTTGAATAAATATGAGTTAAGAATAAGAAAACCTGGTCTTTGTTCATGCTGTTAAGTTTTGCGGGTTTTAAAAAACCCGATCGTTCGCGTGTAAGCATCCAGTGTTGGCCGGACGATGTTGTTTATGTCAAAATTTTTTCGTATAGATTCAAGAGCGTTTTGTGAGATTTCATGCCTCATCTGGGGTTTTTGAAGCAATTCAATTATTGCATCGGCAAGGGCCTGGGCCTCAGCAGGCGGGATCAGCGATCTCCTGTTCGCCCGTCTTTAATAATCTCAACAAGGCCGCCCACCTTGCTGGCGATAACGGGACAGCCGCAAGCCATAGCCTCAAAGACCGCTGTTCCTCCAGGCTCATACAGCGAGGGCACAACACAAATAGTTGCTGATTGATAATAATGCACCAATTCCTGCGTGGGCAGGGAGCCTAAATAAATAATTCTTCCCTTGCCAAAATTTTCCATTAAATATTGCGACCATGTCTGTCGGCTGTCCATGTATTTATAATCCCGGCCAGCCAAATAAAATCTGGCGCCCGGTAATTCTTTTAAAACCAAAGGAATCGCCTGCGCGAGCACCTCTATGCCTTTAGACTTTTCCAGTCTGCCCGCGAATAGAATTGCCTGATTTTCCCTGGAAGCTTCCGCCGGGCGGAAAACATTTAAATTAACGCTGATGGGAATAATTTGAACGTCTCTTTCTTTTAATTCCCAGGCATTCCGCACGAAGTCAGTGTAAGATTCCGATACTCCCGTCACAAGATCCGCGCCTGAAAGGTGTTTTCTGAATAAAGACCAGAGAAAATAGTTTTTAGGCCATTTTTTTAATATCCCCCGGTCAAAATCATCTTTAAAACCGGGGTAACCGTGAAGTCTTACACAAACAGGCACTTTCCGTTCGGTTAAATAAGCCCAGGCATCTATCCCCCAATCTGTGGCTTCAATTATGTCAATAGCATGTTTATCGATCAAATCAGGCAGAATTTTATTAATAAATTGTCCATAACGCCATGTATCCAGAGGAAAGACATTTTCTAATAGCCAAGAACCCTTAAAAGATGCTCGTTTGAAATTTAAATGATGGACAAATATTTTACCTTCAAAACCACTAAAGTCCCTCTGTCCTTTTCCGGTTAAACTGATAATATGCACCTGGTGTCCCAGTTCGGCCAAAGCTCTTGACATATAATAAACGTAACTCTCCGTTCCCGCCTGATTGCTGAAGGAACGTATTAAATAACAAATATTCATTTTAATCTTTCTCAAAGACGGACAATATGTCTGACGAATCCGTCTCCAGCGATCGTTTCGAGAAGCTCGAACTTCAGATCGGACAGGCCGTCAGTTTTTGAATCGTAGTCCGACATTAGGCGCATGCAATTTTTTCGATATTGCGGATTTCCGCGGCACTTAAAAGTTTCATGAGCGCGGGGATGGCCAAAAGCTACCTGCTCGATGGAATGATACCTGCCCATCCTCCGGGTCCAGGGGATAGTCCAAGTTCGCTCGAACCTCTTTCTTAAATCACTGTCCTCCGCTCCCCACCCCCAGTATTGATTGCTGCATCCGTTAACTCTCCGAAAGTCCCTTTTATTCACCAAAATAACGCCCCCGAAGTGATAAGCGGCAACCTGATAGTCAAACTGTGAACAGTAAACGGAAAGGTGGGTTGGTATGACGGGATAAGAGTAATCGCATAACGCGGATTCCGGCAGCAGATCCACATCATGAAAACAAAAATAGGCGTTTGCATCCTGATACAGACTAAAACCCGCATTCAGTAATTTAGCTTTATTGAATAAGCCATCCCCTGTCTGTTCGATCACTACGATGCGGTATTTGACGTCCCTCAGGAAATGCTGCATATGCGGGATAAACCGTTTCAGATTTTCTTCGCGGTTGCGGAATGGAACGATAACAATGAGTTCTTTCTGTTTGTGCATCATAGGCAGCATAATTGAAAAACGAAGAACAGAAACGAGCGTTTTTACGGACTTTTTAAAATTCAAAAAAGCCGGGAAACGGCGCGCTCTGTTTTTCAATCTTTTCAATCTTTCGTATTGAGATACGCTGAGCATAAAATTAAATAATAAATATTCGTTTTAATCTTCCCGTTAACAAACCTTGTTGTTCTCAAAGACGGACAATGTGTTTGACGAATCCGTCTCCAGCGATCGTTTCGAGAAGCTCGAACTTCAGATCGGACAGGCCGTCAGTTTTTGAATCGTAACCCGACATCAGGCGCATGCAATTTTTCAGATATTGCGGATTTCCGCTGCGCTTAACAGCTTCATGAGCGCGGGGATGGCCAAAAGCTACCTGCTCGATGGAATGATACCTGCCCATCCTCCGGGTCCAGGGGATGGTCCAAGTTCGCTCGAACCTCCTTCTTAAATCATCGTCCTCAGCTCCCCACCCCCAGTATTGATTGCTAAATCCGTTAAGTTTCAGAAAGTCTTCTTTATTAACCAAAAGAACGCCCCCGAAATAATGAGGAACAAACTGATATTCAAACTGTGAACAGTAAACGGAAAGATGAGTTGGCATGACGGGATAAGAGTAATCGCATAATGCGGATGCCGGCAGCATATCGACATCATGAAAACAAAAATAAGCATTTGCGTCCTGATACAGACTAAAACCGACATTCAGTAATTTGGCTCTATTGAACAATCCATCCTCTGTCTGCTCTACCACTACGATGCGGTGTTTGACGTCTTTCAGGAAATGACGCATATATGGCACAAACTGTTTAAGATTTTCTTCGCGGTTGCGGAACGGAACGATAATAATGAGTTCTTTCTGTTTGTGCATCATAGGCAGCATAATTGAGAAACGGAAAGCAGAAATGAGCGTTTTTACGGACTTTTTAAAATTCAAAAAAGCCGGGAAACGGCGCACCCTGTTTTTCAATCTTTCGTATTTAGATCTGCCGGGTATAAAAAATAAAAATCGGGTACATATGAAATCGTTACTTTGGAAGATTTTATTCATAAATCGGAACTCATTCATTAAAAATTAATCCGTGCTTTGGCCCGAGTGACTTTCCTCCGAAACTAGTTAAAATATTTTAGCAAATGGCGGTTTAGGAGAGAGAAATTTATCCCTGGGCTGGAGTATCTATCGGGAAGATGTTACAGTACGATAGAACGATAGCATCATATAAACACAAAGCCCCGGGCTTGCGCCCAGGGCTGGTCCTGATATTTCTGATCTCAGGTTCGGATCTGTTGAATCTGGTTGCGGGGGCAGGATTTGAACCTGCGACCTCAAGGTTATGGGCCTTGCGAGCTACCAGGCTGCTCTACCCCGCAGTTATAGTATAGCAGAAAAACGCGGGGAAAGCAAAACAACACGAGGGTAGTAACAACAGGGGCTGGGGGCTAGGGCAAAGGGGCGGAAAGAAAGAACTCCTTACCCCTACCCCGCTACACTGCGGATCACTTCTGTATTGCAAGATTGTCTATAACCTGGCCGCCTTTATCGTAGACGGTCATTGTCAGACTTTTATCCCTTAACTCAAAGTAAGCGAAATGATAAACCGGCAGGAATTTGTCCGACCAGTCCTCGTTCTCGCGCTGGGGATGAACTAGCTGCCCGCCGCCGCCAAGGGTGACATAAACAATCCCGTTTTCATCGTCGGGCAGGCCCTCCTTCATCGGTTTGGTCCTTTCATAATTGTGGTTGTAGCCCTGCAATACCATGTCCACGTCATATTTAAGGAAAAGCGGTTCAAGCGCGGCGCGTTCCGGCTCCAGCCAGCCATACGCGCCTGTGGAATAGAGCGGGTGATGCAGGACTATAAATTTCCAGGCCTTCGCGGTTTTGCCCAGGAAATAATCCAGCCACTTATACTGCTTTGAGCCCGGCGCGAGCGACGGGGCGAATTTGGCCCCGTAGAAAGAGTTGGTGTCCAGCACGAAGAAACGGGCGTCGCCGATGTCAAAAAAATAGTAATGAGGCGGCAAACCGGTCAGCGGAACGCTGTGAAAAGACTGATAATTGGCCTTTACAAAACCTTTCCCCTCCTCTTTGTTGTATTTTTCTCCGTAGTCGTGATTTCCCAAAGTCAGAAAAAACGGCTCGCGGGAAAGCATTTTGGCGTAGGGCTTGAAATATTGCGCGTCGGCGTCGGAGTCCAGTCCCGTTTCCAGGACATCACCGGTATTCAGCACGAAATCCGGGTTGAATTTATCCATCTGGGCCGCAACAGCAAGCTGTTCTTCGGAGCCGGAGCCGGAATCGCCGAAAGCGAGGAAGTCAAAATAAGGTTTGTCCGCGTCGCGGAAAGTGCGGAACGTTCCCTCAAAGGCTTTGTACACCGCCCCGCCCGTTTTCCCGCCGGACTTTTGCGGCGGAAGCCCGGCAGCCGGCTGTTCGGCTGTGACATCGGGCATCGGACCTGCATCGCTGTCCGCGTATGAGGAGGCAAGCCCGTCCGATTCCAAAGCGGAGGGCGAGGATACGCCCACGCCCTGGTCCGCCGGGAGATAAATGCGATAGCAGTGCGTGGTATCGGCGAGCAGTCCGAAGAGCGTTATTTTTTGTTCAGCGGCAAACGGGGCCGTAGTCATGAATCTTTCGCAATCAGGCCAGGCGCCGTAAGTGATCCAGGCGGACGTGGCCGTGTCAAGGCGGAAGCGGACGGCGACCATTTCGGAAGACATATTTTCCAGGTAAGGCCCGCGCGCGAAGGTCGCGCCTTGCAGAAGGGCTAAAGGCTGAAAGCTGAAGCTCAGCAGGAAAAATGCCGCCGTTGCTTTTTTATTCATGCTTATTTTTTTAATTTGTTCACAAAAAGCGGCACGACCTTGAATTTGACAGCGTCAATTATGCCCCGGTCTGTTATCCTTATTTCAGGTATGGGCGGAAGCGTCAGGAACGACATGGCCATGAACGGGTCCTGCAAGGCGGAGCCGAGCATGCGCGCGATTTCATTCAACTGCCGCTGTTTTTCCCTCACAAAGTCAGTGCTCCGGTCCGACATTAATCCGGCCACCGGAAGCGGCAGGGCTTCCAGCACCTGGCCGTTCAAAGCCGCCACTATGCCGCCCTGCATTTTAACCACCTGCACGGCCGCAGTGTACATATCTCCGTCGTGCGTGCCTATGACCACTATATTGTGGGAGTCGTGGGAAACCGACGAGGCGATAGCGCCTTTTTTAAGCCCGAAGCCTTTTACCAGGCCAAGGGCTATGCGGCCCGAGGCCATATGGCGCTCTATTACGGCGATTTTAAGGATATCTTTTTTGGTGTCGGAAGAAACATAGCCGCCGTCCTGCTTTACGGGCTCAATGCTCATTTTGGTGGTTATCTGGTCCGGGATCACATTTATCACCCGCGCCAGGCGCCCCCCCGCCTTCAGGGCAAAATCCTCGTGCTCTATCCATTTGACATTGACGGTGCCGCGTGTCTTGCCTTTGTACTCGCTGATAACCCCGGGTTCTATAACGCCGTTTCTGGAAACAAGCCGGCCCCTCTTGAAAACCTTTGAAATTTTCAGTTTTTTAAGGTCATCAAAAACCACCAGATCCGCCGCGTAGCCGGGGGCGATGGCGCCCAGGTTTTTAAGCCCGAAATATTCGGCGGTATTTATGGTGGCCATCTGTATGGCGCGGATGGGCTCAACGCCCAGGCGTATGGCGGTGCGCACCAGGTAATCTATATGGCCCTCGCGCAGAATGTCGTCAAGGTGGCGGTCGTCGGTCACAAAGATAAATTTCCTTGAGTTCTCGGAATTCACAAGCGGCAGAAGGCCTTTAAGATTTTTTGCCGCGGTGCCTTCGCGTATCATGATATACATGCCGGCGCGCAGTTTTTCGCGCGCTTCGGCCACATTAGTGCATTCGTGGTCCGAGCGGATGCCGGCCGACACATAAGAGTAGAGCGCTTTCCCCTGGAGCATGGGGGCGTGGCCGTCTATGACTTTATTGCCGGCGATGGCGATTTTCCTCAATACCTCTTCGTCGCGGTAAATAACGCCCGGATAGTTCATCATCTCGCCGATGCCCAGCACCCGCTCATCGTTCAAAAGGAGGCTCAGATCGTGGGCCGTGAGTTCGGCCCCGGCGGTTTCAAGATGTGTGGCCGGAACGCAGGAAGGCAGCATCACATAAACGCTCAAAACGCTGTTAAGGCTGGAGGCCAGCATGTACTTTATGCCGTCCAGCCCCAGCACATTGGCTATTTCATGCGGGTCTATAACGGCGGTGGTGGTGCCGTGCGGCAGGACGACGCTGGCGAACTCCGGGATTTTAACCATGGAGCTTTCAATATGCACATGGCCGTCTATAAAGCCGGGGGCCAGATAGGCGCCTTTCAGGTCGATAACCTGCTTGGCCGGATAATCGCCAAAGCCCACTATGCGGTCCTTGTGCACGGCCACGGCGGTTTTGTGAATGTCGCCGGAAAAAGTATTTATCACGCGGGCGTTTTTCAGCAGCAGATCGACTTTTTTTCCCCCGCCCGAAATTTCAATGGTACTTTTAATTTGTGCGAGTACGCTTTCCGTGTCTGTCATGATATTGCCCTCCGCGCGCGCTTTTTTAAATTTTACTTTTTAATCGGCGTCAACGACAAACGCCTGCGAACAAGACGAATAATTACGCGTCCTTAAACCGCCTTATCCTTATTCAGCAGACCTAGAATGATACCCGCAACCAGCAAAATAACGCCGGGCCAAAAGGAAACCGCTAACAGCAGCCCCAGGCCGACAGGATTACCGCCTTTAGCTCCCGTGATGAATTCATACAACGCATAAAGGAGAAGAGGACCGCAGCCGATAGCCAGGATGCCCAACCCGGTTAAAAAGACTTTTGAGCGAAATATTTTTTTAATCATCTATCCTGCCCCCGTTTTTGCGCGGCATCATTCGCGCTTTCTATATTTTAACTTTTTTACCCTCCTGCATGCGGGATAAAACAAAAAGCCGTTTAATCTCTTTCCTTTGCCATCGCCTTTTTTATACTCTTTAATCATTAAATCTATCGGCTTATGCCACTTGAGCCGCAAATACGGGATTTAGCTTATGTTTGACAATCCGCACTTCTACTCTTTGATGCTGTTGGCGTTTTTTGTCTGCCTGGCGGGCTGCATAGACGCCATCGCCGGGGGCGGCGGCCTGATAACCCTGCCGGCTTATCTGCACTTCGGGCTGCGCCCGGGTTTACTGCTGGGCACCAACAAGCTTTCCTCCTCCATGGGCACCACGGTGGCGGCTTTCAAATTTTTAAAGGACTGCAGTTTTGGCAAGTCTTTTCTTTTTATCCTGATCGTTCTGGCAGCCGCCGGCTCAAGCGCGGGAGCGCGGGTGATATCCCTGGTCCCGCCCGCCGCGGTTAAATATCTTCTGATAGTGACACTGCCGCCGATAGCTGTTTTTTTAGCGGTAAGACATAATTTCGGCCTTTCGGACTCAAGCTCGAGTCTTGGCGAAAAAGGGCTTCTGGCGCGCGCGGGCGCAATAGCTTTTTTTATAAGTTTTTACGACGGTATGCTCGGCCCCGGAACCGGCACTTTTTTGGCGGTGGCTTTCGCGCGCTTCTGCCGCTACGACCTGCTTAGCGCCACCGCGCTCAGCAAGCTTATAAACCTCACCTCGAACTTAGCCGCTCTGGCTACTTTTCTGGCGCTGGGCAAGGTAAATATACGCCTCGGGCTTGCCATGGGCTGCGCCGGAATGGCCGGCAACTATCTTGGCTCGCACCTGGCACTTAAAAAAGGCGTTTGGGTGATACGCCCCGCGCTTTTGCTGGTTTCAGGCTCGCTGCTTGCTAAAATCGCATGGGATATGGTGAGGTAAAAACGCCATAAGCCATACGGGTGCCGCACCCGCCATAAGCCATACGCAGAAATCTTATATCAGGCCTTTATGCAACTCTTTAATAGCTTATGGCCTAAGGCATACGGCGTATGGCAGTGATTTTAACATCGCCATTAATCCGAACCTGCCTGTAGTATCTCCGTCACGCCGCCGGGAATAAAAAAGCTCTTTTTCCGCGTAGGTGCACAGGTGCATGAACTCGTATTTTTTAACGCCCAGCGCGGCCAGTTGATGTTTCAAAAGTTCGCGCAGGCTGAAATGATGGCGGCCTTCGCGCAGCGTCAGAAACTTCCGGCCTTCCTCGCCCGGATAAAACTCCTGGAGTTTTTCAAGGAAATCCCCCCTTACAGGGAAGTGGTCGGCGGAAATCATGGGGGATACGCCCGCCGTAATATTTTCCGGGACTGTCCCAAAGCGCAGGCGCATTACATTCAGCACTGAGCTGTAAATATTCAGCAGCCCCCCCCGCCAGCCGCTGTGAGCAACGGCCAGCGCCCGGTGCCGGCTGTCGTAAAAAACGGTCAGCGCGCAATCGGCTGAATGGGCCAGCAGCGGCACCCCGGCGGCCGCCGTTACCAGCGCGTCGGTATTTTCCGCCGGCGGCCCGCCCCCAGCTTCCAATACTGAAACATTAGCCGTGTGACGCTGGCGCATAATGGTCAGCTTGCCCGGATCGGCGCCGAACGCCGCGCAGAACAAATCCAGGTTCTTTCCCACATTCTCCGGGTTATCCCCGGTCCAGGCGCCAAGGTTCAGCCCGGCAAAAGGCGCGGAACTCACGCCCCCCGCGCGGGTAGAAACACAGCATTCCACTCCAGCCTGTCCTTTAAAGCTGTCAAATCTAAGAAGTTTAATTCCCTTTTTTTCCTCAGTATACATTTCCCCTCCCCTTCCCGTCTTCGGCTGGCGGCTTTCTTTCCCGCCGCAAGATTGATATTATGGTCTTATGCCCCACGGCTTAACATTCCGTTTCATAAGAAAAGCGGACGCCGCCACCCTGAATTGCATTATAACACTTTACCGCGCGCAGGGCTGGTGGGGCCGCCGTGACAGGCCGGAACTGCTCTCGCGTATAATAAACGGCAGCCATTGTTTTGTGTTGGCGCAGCGGAAAGGCCGCGCAATAGGCATGGGCCGCGCCATAAGCGACGGCGTAAGCGACGCCTACATACAGGATGTGATGGTGCTTAAGTCCGAACGGGGAACCGGCGCGGGCTCCGCCATAGTTAAAGCCATCCAGAAACGCCTTAAAACGGACGGGATAAAGTGGATAGGCCTTATCGCGCAGGATAATTCTTCGCCTTTTTATTCCCGCCTCGGCTTCAAAATTCTTAAGCGGGCACACCCCATGCTCTCAAAAGAAACCAATGTTTAACCGCCTTAAACCGGAAGACCATAGCGCCCTGAAGAGTTTTTTTGAAGGGCACAGCTACGCGCTTTGTGAATACTCGCTGGCTTCAATTATAGTCTGGAACCGCTGCCTCTACGAGGTTTCCTGGAAAATTGACGGCGATACGCTGCTGGTGGCGGAAACCGACCTTGAGCCGCCGGCAGGCAGGCGCCTGCTGATGCCGCTGCCGGTACCTTTTCGCGAAATAACTCCGCGTGAGCTGGCTGACATAGCCATGCGCAACAGGCATGGACGCTACTACTATGTTCCGGAAGGTTATATTGAGCCGCGCCGGACGGAACTTGAAACGCTTTTTACCATTACGGAACAGCCGGGGTACATGGACTATCTTTATAATCTCCGCGACCTGGCGGGGCTTGCCGGACACAAGTATTCAAAAAAACGCAACCTGATAGCCCAGTTCGACAAACAGACCGCCGCCGCGCGCAAAGTGAAGGTTGAGTCCATAACCGCGAAGAATAACGGCCTCTGCCTTAACCTGCTGGACCGCTGGACCGGCGACCCGGAAACAGGAAAACACCTGGACATGCTTAATTGCGAACGAAAAGCCATAATAAATTCGCTGAACCACTTTGACCTGCTTGGAATGAAAGGGGTGCTGGTGTTTATAGACGACGAGATCTCCGGCTTCGCTTTCGGCTCACGGCTTTCCAACGACACTTTTGTGCTTAATTTTGAGAAGGCCCTGGATAATGTAAAGGGACTGTATCAGTTTCTGGATAATGAGCTGGCAAAACATCTCCCCCCTCATTACGCCTTTATCAACAAGGAAAGCGACCTGGAAAAGCCGGGGCTCGCCAAAACCAAGGAATCCTATTACCCATGTAAAAAAGTTAAATCCTATACGCTGACATTAAAATAAACGCCATAAGCTATAAGCCGTAGGCCGTAAGCAGATAAAATGAAAAAGCCCGGAAAGTTTTCCGGGCTTTTTCATTTCCTTTTTACTGTTCGCTAATTAATCGTCTTGTACGGGTTCTCCGTCATGCTCAGCATGTAAACAGCGGCCTTGATGTTGTCGGTAACGGTTTTAGCTATAATGCCGGCACCGGGGTAGAAACTGTTGCCGCCAAGCTCCGTGGTGAAAGCGAAGATCTTGGCCACATCATAAGCCCAGTCGCAGGCGTCGCCGGTGGCGATATACATTTCATTTGACTGTTCGGCGGTGTAGCCGGTGTCTTTCGCCATTTCATTGGCCATCTTGATGAACACCTGCTTGTCTTTATCGCTGTCTATCGGGCCGTCTTTGCCGCCCCACGGATACATTATAGTGTCCGCGTAGGAATGGTAGCTATTCAGGGTTTTGAGATTCTTCCGGGCCAGCACGAATTTTTTTATGGCTGTGGTTTCGGGCTCTGAGAAGGCCGAGGGGCCGCAATACGTATCGGAATTCGGGGAGTGCGATGCGCCCTCGCCGCCGAACCAGGAATCATAGTTGCGGTTCAAGTCAACGCCGATGCTCTTATCGGAGTTCACACGCATATTTTTCCTCTGCCACTGGTATTTTCCGGTCTTTATGTCATATTCCACCCCGTCGGGGTTCAGCATGGGTATGATATAAATATCCAGGGAATCTATATATTTTTTCACATCCGCGTCGCCCTTGTGGTCAAAAAGCCAGGATGCGAATAACAGCGGAACCTCGTTCGAAAGGTGCTCGCGCGCGTGGTGATTTCCGATAAAGACCGCGCCCGGCTTGGTGCTTGCGCCCTCTCCTTTGGCGTTCGTGTTTATCCTCAGGCACCATATATCCCGGCCTTCAATGGTCTTGCCGATAGAGAACAGGGAAGCGATAGTCGAATTATTGGAGGCAAGAGTTTTCAACAGGTCGGTGGTTTCTTTATAGTTGTGATAGGCGCTGTCGGCCGCGGGAAAATCCTTCCCAAACTGCTGCACATACTGTGCCATGGTCATTTTGCTTTCCACAACGAAACCTTTCTCGGAAAGCGTGTCTAAAGTCTTTTTATTGACAAAACCGGAGACCTTGTCCTTCTTCACCTCAACGATATCCATGCCCGCGTCAAGCAGTTTTGTCCTCTCGTATTTATCGGAAGCAAGAACAGTTACCCAGTATCTGTCGTCGGCGTTTATTGCGGCCTGGGCATCCTTGTCCAGCACGGGTTCAGGGATATTTATGTTTCCAAGGGATGACGCAACCAATTGGCCAAGCAACTGGTTAAAAGACACAGTAGTATTAGATTGTTTGGGTTCTTCGGCCTTAAGATTATGGGCACACAAACCGAAAAGCAGGAGAATAAGCGCAAGTTTTTTCATCCGGGATGCCTCCATGTTGTTACAAATCAATAGTTGTTAGATTATAAGACCAAAGGCCTAATATATGCAAGGTCAAAGGGCCTATGCCTTTATAGGTCTAAGGACCTATATTGGCAGCGGGTAGGGGTGAGAGAATAGGGTTTAGGGTAGGAATAAAGAACTCATTCCCTGAATCCCTAGCCTCTCTCCCCTATATCCTTTCCTCACCCAACTATTCCTCTCAATCCGAGTAAAAGATACCATGATGCGGCCAAAAACAGCGTCATACGGCCAATGTTTTTTAATCTGGAGCTCAAAAAAGACGTCGGGGCGAGTGCCGGAAGCAGAAAAAGAGAGGTGGACACGAAAAAACCCCCAAAATAAGCCAGACCTTTAAGTATATCGGCAAGACCCACAAGACGCAAAAGACCAGCGGCAAAAGGCGGACAGATGTTGATACCGGTCAGGAAACCAAGTAAACAAGGTATCCGCTTTTCGGCCCAGGCGGCCGGGAACGAAGCAAGACAAGACGAGTGTTGTTTGAGATGTCCGGAAAAGAGGGAATAAAACATTAAAAGCGCCGTCACGGCCATGCCCGCGGCAAGCACTCTGGGCGGAAGATAGGGGCCCGATAATTTTCCGAACGAGACGGCGGCCAGCGCGAAAAGCATATAAGCCAGGAATCGCCCGGCCAAAAATTCAAGGAAAATAAACAAATTAGCTTTCCAAAACCCGCTTCCGCCGGCAAGCAGATACGGCGCGAGCACCGGCAGGCAGGAAGCCAGGCAATATACCCCGGTGGAAAGACCAAGAAGGAAACCCTCTGAAAAAAGTGCAGGCATAGAGGCAGCGAATAGGGGTTAGCGAATAGTGATGATGTACGAGCAAACCGACCAAATAAGGAATAACTCCAGCCCTATTCGCTATTTCGCTGTTCGCTATTCGCTGTAGTTATATATGCACCGCTCTGTTGCACTGCTTGCACCAGCCTGCGGCTTTTAGCGAGTTGTTTTTGCGGTTGAGCGTCACCTGATTTTTGCACCCGGGACATTTAACATCCATACCCGAGAGATCCAGTTTGGGATAGTCCTTTTCAAATATTTCTTTGTCGGTATACCTTGGGTCAAGCCATTTACCTTCTTGCATAAGGTCTCCTATACTACCATAAGCTTTAAGCCGTAGGCTGAGAAACTGCCATACGCCGTATGCCTTAGGCCATAAGCTTTTAAGGAGTTCCAGAAGACCTTACATAAGATTTCTGCGTATGGCATATGGCTGAAAGCTTATGGCGGGTGCAGCACCCTTATGGCTTATGGCATGATCAATTTGAGAACATCTCTCAATGCCGCCGGGGCCCAAAACGAGGCGAAAACGGCGCTAAGCGTCAGCGCGGCAAAAACAAAAAAACTTTCCGGATTAAGAAGCTTCCAGAAACCTTCCTGCGACAAGCCGAAACTAAAACCTAAAACAGAATAGTTTATCCCCCCGTTGCCGCAGGCTTTAAGGCATTCCCCGCACATGTTACAGTAAGCGGTGATTTCCGCTTTCCCCCCGGGCACGCAGTTAATGGCGTACATCGGACAGGCGCTAACGCAAGCCAGGCAGCCTGAACATTTTTGCGGATCAACGCTTACTCTGAAAGGATTAAGCCTGCCCCAGAATGCCTGCCAGGCGCCGAATGGGCAAAGGAAAGAGCAGAAGGTTCTTTTTTTTGTCAGGACGGGCCCGATAACAAGAACCGCAAGAGCCAGTCCCATCAGGCCATATTGTATTTTACGGATCAAGGCATCGTCAGGGTCAAGAAAAACTCCGGTCAGCTTGAAAGGGCAAAGCCAAAGGCAGTAAGACGGCGCCATATTGGCGAAAGAAATCAGAAGCAGAAAAATAAGAAGCGCGGCCGGAAAATCCCGCAGTTTCAGCCCCGACTTTTCCGTCTTCAAAAGCGCCTTCTTCGGCAGGGCCGAAAGCCCGTCGTCAATGCCTCCATAAAAACAGGTCCAGGAACACCAGCCCCTGCCCAGGACAAGCGTGGCGAACAGCCAGAGAAATACCAGGCTTAAAGGGCCCCACAATTTCCACCCGCCGCTCATCACCGCCAGGTATTGCTGGTAGAGGTAATTCAGAAAAGAGGGCGCGATGGCGATGTGGCAGTAAGGAGTATCTTTAAAGCAGGAAAGGTGAAAGCCTTTTAAAAGAAGGCCGAGTTTAAAATGTATCAGAAAAGCCAGGGCGGAAGCCGAAAAAAATATACGCCTGAAAAATGATACCCTGCCGGTGTAAAAAACGGCAAAAGCCGTGCCGCCCGCAAATAGTGCCCAGGCTATAGCGTAAAAAGGGCTGATCTCCCGCGAAACTATCAGGTTTGAGAACACGGCGACCGGGACAAAAACCAGCGCTGCGAAGACCAGCGCGGGAAATAACTTTTTATAATCCGGGAGCATGTAATATAATATAAAAAATATATGCTTTTGTTTTTTATCTTCGGTTTTTTCGCCCTTCTCTCGCAAGCGCTGCTGCTGCGGGAAATATCTTTTCTCTTCACGGCGCACGAACTTTCCATAGCCTGCGCTTTGGCTTTCTGGCTTTTCTGGACCGGGGCCGGCATCAGGGCCGCGCGCCAAAACAGGCGGCTTGACGCCCTTGTTGAACAAGAAAACGCCGCGGCTTTTTCTTTCGCCTTTTTTGCCCTGTCCGTACCGGCTTGCATGCTGGCCGCAAGGCAGGCCGCGCGGCTGGCCCAAACAGGCCTTATGCCGGGTTTCTTCGAAATGATCGCGGGAACTCTTCTGCTCACCATGCCGGCGGGACTCGCCGGAGGCGTTGCTGCGGCCGCCAGTCTGCGCAAGCGCGGAATTCCCTTCTACGCTGCGGAGGCGGCAGGCGGGGCGCTGGCCGGAATTTGCGCCCTGTTGTATTTGCGCTATTTCCCGGGTTTCAGCCCGCTCAGGCTGACGTCAGCCTGTAGCGGGGTACTTGCCGCGGCGGCGCTGTTACAGGCCCACAAGTCGCAAATAACAGCCAGCAAGTCTGTCAAACCGCTTAAAATATTGGCTTTAGCCGCGACAATGGCTGTGCTTGCCTTTTTCTGGCGGGGCGATGCGCGAAGCGTGTTTCTTAAAGGCGGAGCGCGGCCGGCGGAGGTGTTTAATTCAACCGGCTCCCGCCTGGCAGTTTCCGCCGCTTCCGGCGCCGTCACGGAGATCACAGAAAACGGAGCGCTGCTTGCCGCTTTGCCCGATGAAAGCGGAACTTATGAAACTTTCGCCCTGCCGCTGCTTGCGCGGGCAAAACCGCTGAAAATACTTGCAGCCGGTGAAAAAGCTTTTTTTGCGGCGCAGGAACTGCTTAAGCATAAACCCGGAGTTCTTGAAGTAGCGGAGCCGGATCGCTTCAGAGCGGAGTATATACTTGGCAAACTGACCTTAAAACCCGGCGCCGTTAAAATAACGAACGAAGACGCCCGCCGGCTGCTGGCCTCTTCCACCGACAGTTACACGGCCATAATGCTCGCCTCGGGCGGCCCCGTAAACGCGGCGGCAAACCGTCTTTATACGCTGGAATTTTTCCGCCTTGCCGCCCAAAAATTAACGCCTGACGGCCTGCTTGTTTTTGAACTGCCTTTCTCGGAAAATTATATTTCACCGGAGCAGGGCTATCTGGCCGCCTGCCTGATAAATACCGCGCGCGGGGCTTTTGGAAATATTACGCTTATACCGGCGGCGAACAGGCTGACGATAATAGCTTCAGCCAAACCGGTTAACCTGGACCCCTCGGCCATGACAGGAGCTTACGCCGCAAGAAAGCTGAAGAACCGCAACGCCGTGCCAAGCGCTTTTCCTTTTTTGCTTGACCCCTATCGCGCCCGATGGGCGCAGGCTTCGCTTGAGAAAATAAAGAACCCTCGGGTAAACTCGGACATGGACCCCATTTCATATTTCTACTTCTGGCGGCTGTGGCTTGCCATGGTGGCAACGCCCTCTATGCTTTTAGGCCTCGCGCTTACGGCGCTTATACTTATTGTTTCGTTCGCCGGCCTTTTCGGGTCCTCGGCAACATGGAAGGAACCAGCCGGGGCATCTTCTTTGCTGATAGGCTTCTGGGGAATGGCTTTTGAAGCGGGATTGATCCTGGTTTTTCAGACGCTGACCGGCCAGCTTGCCTGGAAGCTTGGTGCGCTGTTTTCGGCTTTTATGGCAGGCGCGGCCTTGGGCGCGCTTACGCCGTTCAAAAAGCGCGAAACCGTGCTGGTGCGTGCGGAATTTATGGCGCTGGGGCTTTCAATTTTAGCGGCGGCGGTCGTAAAAAACACTCTCTCCTGCGGCATTAACACGGTTTTCATTTGCGCCGTTGCAGCGCTGGCGGCGGCGGGCGCGATCTCAGGCTGGTATTTTTCATGCGCCTCGGCCCTGAATCCGCAGAGAGGGCCCGGCGTTTACGCGCGCGACCTGGCGGGCGCGGCGCTCGGGGCTTTTGCGGCCTCGGCCTTCGCCGTGCCGCTATGGGGCCTGACATCCGCTTTCATCCTATCGGCCGCGGCGGCGCTTCTGGCCTTAATCATAGACGGCAAATATTATTTCGGGACTGCTGAAAGACCGGCAGCTCCTTGATCACAGGATTTCAAATTTTTTGTATTATAGTCGGTAGCGGCTTGCCTTTACAGATTTCAAGGGCTTCCGGAAACTTCAGGCGACGAGGGAACCCGCGCTGACAACCCATATGTCTACTGCACATCTGTCCGATAATCCCAAAAAAAACATAAATCAAAAAGCAAAGCCAGCACCCCGTTCGTGGAAAAAAGAAGTTTTTACCGCTATTCAGAAATGGGCGCCTATGGCGGTTCTGGCATTTACCGCTTTAATTTACTTCAGGGCGCTTCACAATGGTTTTGCCGGTCTTGATGACGATATGTACATTCTGCAAAACCCGTTTATCAGGAATTTCAGCGTGAACGGCATTAAAGCGATTTTCACCACTTTTTACAACAGCAACTACCATCCGCTGACCATGCTCGCATATTTAGCCGAATACACATGCTTCGGAATAAATCCCATGCCCTATCATCTGCTGAATGTATCGCTGCATCTGATAAACACATGGCTTGTTTTTCAATTTATCAGGAAGTTAAGCGGCAAAAAACCTGCGGCTCTTGTGGTTTCTATTTTATTTGCCGTACATCCCATGCACGTGGAATCAGTGGCCTGGGTTTCCGAACTGAAAGACATGCTGTATACATTTTTCTACCTGTTATCGCTGCTTGTCTATCTGCGTTACATCGACCTCGGTTATCGGGTTAAGCACTTTATGGGAGCGGTATTGTTTTTCTCAGCTTCGCTTCTTTCCAAATCCGCGGCGGTTACATTGCCCGTGCTTTTGATCGCGATCGATGTTTATAAAGGAAGAAATATCGGCAGAAGGCTATTGTTGGAAAAAATTCCGTTTTTTCTCCTGTCGCTGCTTTTCGGAACACTGGCGATACTTTCGCAGCAGGCCGGAGGCGCGCTCAGTTACGTTTCTTTGCATTACGGGCTGGTCGACAATATATTCATCTTTACATATGCCGTTGCATTTTACATTGTAAAGTCGGCTGTTCCGTTCGGTTTATCGGTCATGCACTATTATCCCGGAACTCAAGGCGGAGCGCTGCCCTGGCAGTACTACGCATCTTTGCCTTTTTTAGCGTTCATTGCCTGGCTTTTATTCAGGCCCAATTCATTACGAAAGGAAATAGCGTTCGGCGTTTGCTTTTTTTTGACGACCATTTCCATTATGCTGCAAATTATTCCCGTCGGCATCGCCGTCACGGCTGAACGCTACACCTACATGCCTTACATCGGTTTATTTTATATCGCGGGGCAATGGATTTCGGATATCGAAAAAAAACAGGTAAAAAACCTTGTCATAGCCGGGCTGTATATTTCAATAATTATATTTTCGTACCATGCCTGGAAGCGCATAGGAGCGTGGCAAGACGGTGAAACTCTTTTTGCCGATGTCATTAAAAAGTATCCCAATAGTCATCACGGCTACTGGATAAGGGGCAACGTTAAATACAGGAAAGGGGACATGATCGGTGCGCTGCAGGATTATACCAAAGCCTTGGAATACAACCCCCGCTTTGCCGCCGCCTTAGCGGCCAGGGGATGTGTTTACACTATTCTTAACGAATACAAGGACGCGCTGCGGGATCTGAATAGCGCTATAAGCATGGACGCGACAATTGCCGAGGCATATAACAACAGAGGCTGGGCGCATTACGAATTGGGCGATAAAGCAGCAGCTATGCAAGATTATAATAAAGCCATCCTGCTGAATCCCGCATATGCTGACGCGTATAATAACAGAGGCTGGGCGTATTACGAATCGGGCGATAGGACGTCAGCTATACAAGATTACACTAAAGCTATCCTGCTGAACCCTGTATATGCTGAAGCGTACAATAACAGAGGCTGGGCGTATTACGAGTCGGGCAATGTGGAATCAGCTATGCAGGATTTTACCAAGTCTATCCTGGTGAATCCATTATTTGCCAAAGCTTACTACAACAGGGGCGCGCTTATGGTAAAAACAGGCGATTTCGCCGGAGCGGTTGATAATTTCAGTAATTTATTAAAACTGAACCCTAACGACAGCATAGCCCGTTTTAACCGCGGCGTTTCATATTTAAACCTGAAAGACAGAACGAGCGCCTGCGAAGACTTGGAGGACGCTTTTATATCGGGATACGCGGGGGCAGAACACGCGGTCAAAAAATACTGCCGTTAAAAGGCATGTACATAAAAGGAAAGGTAGCGTCTACCTTTCCTGTACCTTTTCTGCAAAAATCAGCGGTATTTTTATAAATTTTTGCGAAGTTTTCCACTGGGCGGGTAATTATCACTGTACCGATATTAAGGGTGGGGACATGTAATATAAACAAGGGAGCCAGCGGGTTTTCTGCGCGCTCCTTTGAGAGTTTTAAGGCCGGGGTCTGTAGCGTATCCCTCAGGGACGGCGAGGATGTTTGAGGCAAAAAACCTTGTTTTTTTGCCGAGTTCCGGAACCGGCGGAAGACCCCAGCCTTCTTCCCGATAAAACCCGGTCTTGGAGCGCACGGAAAATCCACTGGCTCCCTTTCTTTACAATTATTATTTTTCCTTAAAGGCTTCTACGGTGAAGGTGTAGAGTTCCGTTTTGGGGTCTTTCCAGCAATCGCGCGGCAGGCCGGCTTTCTGGGAACACAGTTCGCTTAAAAAATCTTCTTTTCCCGGAATCTGTTCCCAAACCTGCGGCAGGAACAGGCCCGACTGGCCGCCGTTGCGGACCACCACGCCGTGGCGGACCGGAGTTATGTTTTTGGCGGAAGCAACCCGCTCTAAGCGCGAAAGCGCGGAAATCTCTATTTTTATGCCCGGCAGCTCTTCTTTTGTAAGCGGCTCAAAACGGTGGTCGCTGAAAGCGGCCGATATCGCGGCGTACTTAACGGCGTCCAGCAGCGCCATTTGCGGCTCAATCGTGCCTATGCAGCCGCGGAGCGCGCCGCTTTTTGTAAGCGTCACAAAAACGGCCGCGGGCAGATTCAAAGCGTAATCCGTTTTTTCAAGCTCCGCGCGCGGCTTTGAACCCGCCAGCACCTCGGCAATAACCGCCCTGGCCGTTTTAAGCAGCAGATCCTTGCGTCCGGCGTCAAATTTTATTTTGTACGGTTCAGCTTTTGGTTTTGCGATAAAAACGCCCGCGAGGTAACCCACCACCCTGCCCTTTTCCGAAATTTCAGGGGCCTCGTCATAGGAATCTCCGTATTTCAGATTCACAAATTCCCCCGCCCCAAGCTGTTTTGCGGCCTCAAGCCCGGCCGTTATGGCGGCCGAGCCGCAGGCGCAGGTTTCAAGCCCGGCCACGCCTTTTGACATTAAAGCCATGCCGGTCAGCTGAAAATATTCCGGCGACATGGTTTGCAGGGCAAGCGCCTGCGTAAGGTCAACGGCGCGGGCCGTTTCATGCTCCGGATAATGCGACATATCGGAAGAAATAACAAGCAATACCTTGCGGCCTTTGAGTTTTGAGGCCAGCACCCGGCCGACTTTGAGCAGGTCGGGAAGGTTTTCGGAATTCATCACGCCGGCCACAAGCTTAAACGGTTTTTTCAGTCTGCGCTGGAGAAAGGGCAGCTGCACTTCAACGGCATGCTCGTTTAAGTGAGCCGCGGCGTCGTCGGTAAAAAGCGGGTCCGCCTTTATAAGCTCGCGCGAAAGTTTTTCATCTACCGGCACGCGCCCGAGCGGTGTTTCGTAAAAGCCGGAGGCGAGCAAGGCCGCTCCTTTAACCGACTTAGTGTGAGCCGTGCTGAGAATTACCACCAGGTCATAACTGTCAGCTGTGAGCTTGTAGGCATAAGCGGCCGCGCGGCCTGAATATGGGTAGCCGGCGTGAGGCGCCAAAATCGCTATAACTTTTGAATCCGCCTTGGGAGCCGGAGCGGCGGCCAGAGCCTTATCGACAAAGGCGGTCAGTTCCGCCTTGTCCGCCGGATAAAATTTACCCGCGAACGCCGCCTCCCGGGCAGAAACATCGCAGGCGACAAAAGAAATGGTAAAAACAAAAAACCAGATTTTAGTTTTCATAGCCGCTTTCATGGCCGCTGACTTTTCAGCTGCCCTTCAAATAAGTCCAGGCCATCACCACGACTGAACTGAGGATAGGAAATGCAAAAGCTTTCAATGCCTCGTTCCAGATGGGGTAATTCATGTCTATGATCCTAATCACCGTGGCCGAGCCCAGTATAAACAGGACCGGAGCGAACCATATATCCCGCGGTATTGCAACGATAAAGCCAGGCTTGCCCGCTATGGCGGCGGCCAAAACACCCAGCGACAGCACGGTCAGCGTAAGAGTGCAGAATTTAAAAGTGCAGGAGCATAAGAGCCTTGCAAAAGCATAATGAAAAAAAACTATGCCTAACAGCGTAAGCACCATCAAAATAAGCGGCACACCCCACCATATCATGGGCAGCACGGCATTTTTATTTTTCCTAAACGATTCTCCGGCTTGCGACATAAAGCCTTTACTTTTGGGCAGGAGCCGCCGGCCATGTTTTTTCCCGCCGAATTCACCGAAACCGCGGTTTTTGCCAAGCCCCTTTACCAATTTCTGCAAAGCGGCCTGTCTAGGGTTAACCTCCGCGGTATCGTCGCCGTCGGACAAGTCCTGGTCTCCCCCCCTGATTTCTTCCAAAGCAGCCAGCGGGCTGTCTATGCTTTTCTGGTACGTCTGCGCCGTTTTCGTCACGGAACCCATAAGCTGATTCATCATCAGAGAGGTCATCCCGAAAGAGCCCGCCCCGAGCAACAGAAGAGGAATCAGAAATTTCATTTACTGTCCCCCATATAAAAACCCGTAACATGGTCTATTTTCTGAACGAACGCGAAGCCTTTGCCAGGTGTGTTTATACCCACCTGTTTAACCACTTCATCCAAAACGGATTTTGCCTTCCCGGTTTCAGTCACTATCATTATTATCATTTTCTCAGCTTCGATGAAACTGCCCAGAAATCCCAGTTTTTCCCTGACGCCCTTCCCCCTTCCATAAAAATAGCTGGCCCCCGGAGCGCCCCCCTTCAACGCGGCATCCAGGGCTTTGTCTCCGTCCTTGCGCTGCACTACTATCGTAAGAAGTTCTTTTCCAATTTCCATACTTGCCTCCATTTTCCGCCTTTTTTAAAAGGGTACTATTCGCTGTTCACCATATTCCCGGTATTTTTGTGCCGTCGTAGGGGCAGCGGCCGCCGTTCGAAGACAGCAGGTTTTCAAGCACGGCATAGCCGTAGCGCCGCACCAGCACCCGGCCGCACTTCGGGCAGTAGGTGTTTTCACCCTCGTGGCCGGGCACATTGCCCACATAAACATATTTCAGTCCCGCCTTAAGGGCCGCGGCGCGCGCCCGGGTAAGCGTTTCAACCGGCGTGGCCGCCAGATTTTCAAGCCGGTAATTGGGCATGAAGCGCGAGAAAAAAAGCGGGGTATCGGAGCCAAGGTTTGTTTTTATCCAGACGATCATTTCGTCAAGGCTTTTATCGTCGTCGTTAAGGCCCGGCACCACCAGATTTACCACTTCAAACAAGGCGCCGCTTTTTTTCAAAGTCAGAAGCGTTTCTTTTACCGGTTCAAGGCGCCCGCCCACATAAGCGCGGTAAAACTCCGGGCTGAAGCCCTTAAGGTCGATTTTAACCACATCCATGTATTTCAGCAGCTCCAGCAGGGGCCCGCGGTTGATATAGCCGGCGCTTACCATCACATTTTTAAGACCTTTCTCCCTGGCAAAGCGGGCCGTGTCATACATGTATTCATAAAAAATCACGGGTTCGGAATAAGTGTAGGCGACGGCTTTGGAACGGGTGGCGAGCGCGAAGGACACGATGTCCGAGGGAGAAAGAGCGGAAACTTCTTTTTGCGCCAGTTCCCCGTAAACTCTGCCTGAGGCGTCGGTTTTTACCGTCAGGGCCGAGGGCACCGGCGACGAGCGGGCCGCTTCCTCAGGCCAGATCTGGGATATTTCCCAGTTCTGGCAGGCCTTGCATTTCAGGTTGCATCCGGGAGTAGCCAGCGAATAGATCAGGGAGCCGGGGTAAAGATGATAGACCGGCTTTTTTTCTATGGGGTCAAGGTGGACTGAAACAGGCTTTGAATAAACAAGGGTTTTTATCCGCCCGCCGTAATTAATACGCACCCGGCAGCGGCCGCGCGCCCCTTCCGGAAGGAAACAATTGTAAGGACAAAGATGGCACTGAACTCCGTTGCAGACAGGCGCCGCGAACATGCCGTTGCGCACACCCGGATTATTTGCAGGGTAAAGCGCCTCAAAAGTGCCCGGCAGCGGGTAAGCGGCTAGAAGACCGCAAAGGACAAGCGCCAGACAGACAGTTACGGCCGCCAGACCCAGCGCCAGTTTTGTTTCAACCTTGTCAATCACCAATCCCCCATGCTCAATTAGCCCTCAGCCTTCAGCCTTAAGCCTTTCCTAGTAGAATTTCCCTGATTCCCCTGTCACGGAATCTGAAACAAGAGGATGTTCCTTGTAAAACCCGCTTATTATGTTCCAGGCTTCGCGGCCGGTTTCAGCATAATGAAAGAGTTTAATATCCTCTTTCGCGATATAGCCCCATTTCGCTATGTTCGCGAAATTAATAACATCATCCCAATATTTGCGCCCCATTAAGATTATGGGAAGGCGGCGTTTTTTTCCGGTCTGAACCAGCGTAAGCACTTCAAAAAGCTCATCCATCGTGCCGAATCCGCCGGGGAACGCCACAAGGGCTCTGGCCCGCATTACAAAATGCATTTTTCGGACGGCAAAGTAATGGAAGCGGAAGCAGAATTCGGGCGATACGTAAGGGTTTGGCGCCTGTTCGTTTGGCAGCGTGATATTAAGGCCTACGGTTTTTGCCCCCGCCTCATAAGCCCCACGGTTGGCGGCCTCCATTATGCCCGGGCCGCCGCCGGTTACGACAATTAACTTTCTGCCGTCCAGGCTGTTTTCGGCGACTATTTTTCCAAGGTTGCGCGCCTCATCGTAATATTTTACGGAACTCATCAGCCGTCTTACCGCGGCGAGTTTTTTTCGCAGTTCCGCATCTTTGGGTTTTCGTTTTACCAGCTTCTGCAGTTCAATTATCCGTTCTTCCGACTCCGGCTTGTCCCAGGTGCGTGCGCTGCCGAAAACCACCACGGTATCGGTGACATTGTGATCGGCAAGATATAGTTCGGGTTTCAGCAATTCAAGCTGAAGGCGCACCGGCCGCAGTTCGTTCCTGCTTAAAAAATCGGCGTCAGCGTAAGCCCTTCTGTAAGCGTGGGAACGTTTGAGGGCAAACGCCTGTTTTATGAGTTGTTTTTTTGTCGGCACTGTGTTCTCCTTATTGTCGGCCACAAGTTTCAACCTCGCCGTCAATCGGTTGAACTCGCGGCCCCGGCTCGCGATTTCATCTACTGATTCAATATCGCTCCGCCTTTTTAATCCCTACATAGGCCAAGGGGAAACCGCACTGCGGTGTCCCCTCAACTGTTGGGAAGGGGTGTTGGCCTGTTCCCTCTCCTTGAGGAGAGGGAGGAATTAAAACCCCGCTCGCACTGCACAGCGTGCCGCGTTGCCTCTGGCGGCTGTTAGCGGCATGCACAGCACGCGAACCAGCAGTAATCTTATTCAGAGTCGTTCCCGGCACAAGCGGCCTGGGTACCAAACCGAGAAAGCCAGTCCGTGACAGCGGCCGTTATCCCGTTGGCGTCCAGACCCAATTCCGCGTAAAGCTCGTCCGGTTTACCCTGCTCAATATAATTGTCCGGGATGCCGATGCGCAGAACCTGCGCCGTTAAGCCCGCGGCGTTCATGGCCTCAAGCACGGCTGAGCCGAAACCGCCGGACAAAGCGTTATCCTCAACTGTTGCCAGGCGGCCGCAAAGGCCGCAGGCCTCTTTCAAAAGGTCCAGGTCAAGCGGTTTTATAAAACGCATATCGGCCACGCCCGCGTCTATCCCCTTGGCTTTAAGCAGGCGCGCCGCTTCAAGGGCCGGGTGGACACGGTTCCCTACGGCAAGTATATTGATATCCCCGCCTTTTGAAAACCAGCGGCCTTTCCCCAGAGGATAGTTTTTAAACTCCTCGTCCATCTCCGCTCCGAAGCCCCGTCCCCGCGGATAGCGGATCACAACGGGCATGTTGTAGCCAAAAGCGCTTGAAAGCATGTGCTGCAGCTCGTTTTCATCGGCGGGCGCCATTACGGCGATATCGGGCAGCATCCGAAAAAGCGACAGGTCAAAAACACCGTGGTGAGTGGGGCCGTCTTCCCCCACAAGCCCCGCCCGGTCGAGGGCTACCACCACAGGCAGCTTCTGCAGGCAGATGTCATGCATTATCTGGTCAAAGGCCCGCTGTATGAAAGATGAGTAAATGGCCGCCACGGGCCTGAGACCGTCCGCAGCCAGCCCCGCCGCGAAGGTAAGGGCGTGTTCTTCGGCAATGCCCACGTCGTAATATCGTTTTGGGAAAGTATCCCGGAATTTATCAAGGCCCGTGCCCTCGGGCATGGCCGCCGTGATAGCGCAGATTTTCTGGTTTTTTTCCGCAAGACGGACAATGGTCTGTCCGAAGACTTTTGTAAAAGAGGGCGCGGACGCGGACGCCTTTTTCGCTTCGCCCGTTTCAAGGTTGAAAACAGGGGCGCCGTGGAACTCTGTAGGCTCCTCTTCGGCGGGCTCATAACCCTTGCCTTTCTTGGTTACCACATGAAGCAGCACTGGCCCCTTCATGTCTTTTACATAGCCCAGCACCTCGGTAAGCTCGCTGATATTATGACCGTTCACGGGCCCGAAATAAGTAAAACCCATTTCCTCAAAGGTCATGCCCGGGAAAAGCAAAACCCTGGTGCGTTTTGCCACCTTTAGTATGCTCTTGCCCCAGAACTGGAAGCGGCTGAGAAAAACCTCCGCCTTGCGCTCCGCGCTCTGCACCGTGCCGAGCGTGAGAAGCCTGGTCAGTATCCGCCCGAGCCGCCCTACGCGCGTTGAGATAAACATCTGGTTGTCATTTAACACGGCAAGCAGATCGGTGCCGGACTGACCGATATTTTGCAGAGCTTCCCAAGCCATGCCGCCGGTCATGCATCCGTCTGAAACCACAGCCACGACCTTATGCCTGGAGTCGGCAAGGTCCCTTGAGGCGGCCATGCCCGCGGCCGCTGAAAGGGCCGTTGAGGCGTGTCCCGCCCCGAAGGCGTCATGCGGAGACTCATGGCGTTTTAAAAACCCGGAAAGCCCGTTTTTCTGGCGTATGGTTTTAAACCCTTCCAGGCGGCCGGTCAGCAGTTTGTGGGCATAGGCCTGATGCCCGGTGTCAAAAACTATTTTGTCCGCCGGCGAGTTATAAACGTAATGAAGGGCCACTATCAGGTCCGTAGCGCCAAGACTTGAAGCCAGATGTCCGCCGGTTTTGCTGATGGAATTAAGGATGGTTTCCCTTATTTCTGCGGCCACCGCATCCAACGCCTCAGGCGGAAGTTTTTTAAGGTCCTGAGGTCCCAGGATATTTGGCAGGTATTTCATGAATACAGCCTCCATCATTGCGCAAATCACAAGCTGCAGGCAACGGGTTGTAAGGACCGCGCTTAATGCGTAATGCTGATTTCCAAGCTTAACTCTCCCGTCTGTAAACGAATTCGGCTATTTCTGAAAGTATTTTTACCTTCTCCGGCGGCCGGGAAAGGCGGCGCAGCTCCGCTTTCGCCTCACACATAAGCGCCTCGGCTTTGTGCCCGGCCGCTTCAAGACCGAAAAGGGAAACGCAGGTGAGTTTTTTATTTTTCCGGTCGCTGCCGTTCTTGCCCAGTTTTTTTTTGTCGCCTGTAACGTCAAGAATGTCATCGGCTATCTGGAAACACAGGCCGATCTTACGCGCGAAAGCGGATAGCGCCTTCAAATCCCCGTCGGGAGCCCCCGCGAGCGCCGCCCCCATCTCTACCGAGGCCATAAGCAGGTCCGCGGTTTTATGAAGATGAATATACGCGAGGAGGTTTGCCCCCCTCTTCCTGACGGCGGGCGTCATTTTTCCGGCGGACCTAAACCCTTCCGCTTCCAGATCCGCGGCCTGGCCTGAAACCATGCCGCAGGCGCCGGCGTGACGCGCAAGAACGGCAACGGCTTTAAGAACATTTTCTTTTTTAACGCCGCGTGCCGGTTTTTTTGCCCGCCTTGCACTTCCGGAAAGGGAAACTAAAACAGAAAAAGCGTCGGTAAGCAGCGCATCGCCGGCGAGTATGGCAAGAGCTTCGCCGTAAACCTTATGATTCGTCGGCCTGCCCCGGCGCAGATCATCGTCGTCCATGGCGGGCAGATCGTCATGTATGAGCGAGTAGGTATGCACCATTTCAAGCGCGCAGGCGGCAGGGAGCACGTCGCGGAAATTACCGCCGTAAAGCTCGTAAGCCGCTCCCAAAAGCGCGGGGCGCAGCCGCTTTCCTCCCGCGGAAAGCGAATAAAGCATGGCTTCTTTTAATTTGGGATGGGAAGTTTCAAGACCGTTGATAAACCCGGGCAAAGCGCCGTCCACGGCCGCCGCTTTTCGCGCCAGATACTTATTGATATCCATTTGTTAAATTATACAAAAATGCCGGGGATACGAATTGCGAATAGCGAAGCAGCGGATTGTTTATAGGGAACTCCGCCGCTATTCGCTATCCGCTGCCACAGGCTTACCAGATAAACTGCACACCTATACGGCTGGTAGCGCCAAGGCCGCCGTAGTCCATGTAGGAATAATCAAGTCTGACCCCGCGCAGGATGCTCGTCTTATCGGAAAGACGGTCAAAATTCATACCCATCCCGGCGCTCAGGCGGGAACCGGAATCTTTTTGCGTCTTATAGCCAAGGCGCATTTGAAACATTTGGAGGATATTCACTTCAAGCCCTGTGGCGCTTAAGCCGGCGCTGTCGGAATACTTTATCAGATCCGAAGCCAGGGTGAAAACTATTGTGTCGTTTTTGGAATGAAAGTCTTTTGCAAGACCGGCCCGCAGTTCGCTCGGCAAAGTTGAGCTTGCCTGAACGAATTTCTGTTTTCCCCCGAAGTTTAAGGCCGAAGCGCCCAGGTGGAAATGATGGGGCAGAACCAGCAGAACGCCAAAATCGCAAGCGTAAGCTTTAGCGTTATAGCGGTCCAGAGTTTCACTGATCTGCCGGACGCTTGCCCCCAATGAAAGCCTGTAGGCTTTGGGGCGGTATTTTCTTACAGGTTCCACCCTGATCCAGTCGGGGCTGATAAGCATGGGGTCAAGCATGCCTATATCCTCGTTAAAATGCGGCCAGGACTGGGAATAAGATAATACCCAAAGCTGGTGGGACGTAGAAGTTTTGCCGATGAGCATATCATTCTCATCGTAAGCGTCGATCTTTCCGCTGGAAAGAGACGAAAAGCCAAACCCGATAGTTCCGTAAGTCGCATGATAAGCGGCCGCCACATACTCCTGGGTAACGCCGTTAATATACAGGTTATGGGAACCGGAAAAAGAGCTGTAACTGAGCAATCCCAAACCAGCGGGATTATAAAGTATGGAATCGGGCCCCACCATGGCGGTGTAGGCCTCCCCAAGGCTGGTGGGAATGGCGGCGACCGGGACTTTCAGAAAATTTGCCGAAGTGGTCCCGACGGAGGCCCCGGCTTCGGCAGGGAGCGGGCAGCACCACAGGATGCCGTAAAGAACGGCGGCCCGCGATATTCCCTTTATATACGCAGTTTTAACCATAAAAAAACCGGCAGGCGCAGTTCTGCTTCGCCGCCACTAATAGTATACACCCGCATTTACTTTTTTCAATGTCTAAAATGTTACACTCCGTACGCAGACTGCGAGATGAATAATTGCCCGGACTCCGCAAGCCGGGAAATTAAAAGGGCGGGAGTTGCCTCCCGCCCTTTTTTAGGACTTTATCGTTAATACCTGCTTTATTTTATCCACTTTATGAAATCATCCCAATTCGAGTCGGCCGCCCATTTCAGAGCGTCATAAGAAGAGGTGTAAGAGGTGGGGATGTAGATGGCAAGCCCTGTGGCGTTCGCATACTTCGCGCCCACCGCACGGTTGCTTATTACGACATCGCTCTTTATGAAGTCAAGCAGGGTTTTGCCCTTGGCCGAAACCGCCTGGCTTACAGCCGCGTCGTCCACAAGTTTAACAAAGTGATAGACATCCTTGTTTGACGAATAATAGAACGCCTGGGCGTTGGTCCTGGCATTCTTGGCGCTGGCAAGCTCGCCGGCTTTCATTACCTCGGCGGCCCAGTCGTTTATAAGCGCGGTGAACTTATCGAACGCCGCGGTTTTAATGGCCGACTGCGTGGCCTGCTGATTTACACTCTGGTAATGGTCGCCGTAGGAATTAACCATAGCCGTGGCAAGTTCCGCCGCAGGCATAGCAGGCTTTGCCTCCAGCGGCTCCAGCCAGGTGTTATAGGTGTAGCCGTCGCCGGGCTCGGTTTCTTCGGAGCCGACTATATAATCTGCGTAGTTCTTTACTTCATAGCCTACCTCAACCATCTGCATCAGGCAGGCGTCCATCCCAAGAATATCAATTTTACCTATCTGTTCCATGGCCTGTCTGAGCTGGGGAGTGGTTATGTGGTTGCCGCTCTCATCGTCGTAGGAAATGCCTTTATCGGATTCAAAGGCAAGGTCCTTGTTCCAGCCGGAACCGTGGTTCCAGACCACCAGCGCGTAATGCCGCGCGGGATAAGCGGTCATGGCCCACTTGGTAAATTCCACCAGGTGATTCCAGTCGCCCATGTCGGTCTTGGCTATTTCCATCACTACGGGGGAAGAGATTATTGAAATATCATTGTCTTTCCGGACCAGATAGCGCCGCGTGGTTTTCCAGTCGCCGTCGGAAGTGGAATAGCCATTAATGCGGCCCAGTTCCGCCACAATGTTTACCTTGGCGTCGGAGCCCACCATTTCCATCTCGTTAACATCCTTGAGGCCGTATGACTCAAGATTGTTTTTGGCGTTGACATAGACCATTACGGTCCATTCTTTATCCGCTTTTGCCATACCCTGCGGCAGCGGGATTATTTCCGCGCCCGGATTGGCCGCTTTAAGCTGGCTGACCATTTTTGAAACGCTGCCGGGCTGATCAAAGGTAATATTACCGTCAAGCGCGAACGCGCATGGAACCAGGCCGAGACAAGCCAAAACCCCAAATAACCTATTACGCATCATAAGCCTCCGTAACACCGTTTTATTTTTCAATTGAAACAATCCTATTAAATGACCGCTCCGATAGTCAAGGCGATTTCCAAGCCCGCGGATTGCGGATTTTATGAATAGATTAGAATGGCAACAAAATAAACGAGCATGGATTATCCCCATATTGTTCCCTTTTCCATCTCCGCAATCAGCTCTCTATCGTTGGAATCTCTCAAATTCCGGCCGAATTTTTTAATTGTGCCGGACAAGGCAATAATAATATAATTATTTATTGACTGTTTAAACGCTGGGGGCACGCCACTAATGAAAAGATCATTGTTTTTTTTACTATCGCTGTCGCTTACTTTCTGCGCGGTTTCATCCGTCCGGGCGCAGGCGGAGAGCCGCAACGCGCTTGAAGCCAAACTTGCTCTTGAGAACTCACTCGAAAAAAGGCTGAAGATGGTCTTGTCCGAAGCGCTGGGCACGGAGGACATAATAGTTATAATCTCGGCCGAACTGCAGGAACAGGAGAAAAAAGCGCCGGTTGAAATCATGCCGGGTATTCCAAAAGAGAAAAAGATGGGCGAACTTTCTCTGTCAGGCACGCTGACCATGTTAAAGAAACTTTCCGCCAGCCTTATACTTGACAAAACCATCTCCGAAGAGGATACAAAATTGGCCCGAAAACTTACGGCGGGGCTGCTCGGTCTGCCGCCGGAGCGGGAAAACCTGATAACCATCGAGAAGATGAATTTCAGGAAAGCGCGCCCTTTCACAGCAAGCGATCTGCTTGTGCCCCCGAATCTCTGGAACGTGACGTGGATCATGCTGGTTGCGGTACTGACGCTGCTGGCTATTTTCGTGTTCCTCTTTCCGCTGTCGCGCTCGGCGAAAGCTTTTGTCGCGGCTTTTTCCGCCCAAAACGCCCAGACCTCACAAGCAGAGGGACAGCGTTACGAAGAAAAGCGCGAGGCGGAAGTTATGGAAACGCAATCTGCGGCCGCGCAGGAGTCCGCCCAGGGCGGGAAAACGCCTCTTTTCGGATTTCTGTCCGCCGATAACATTTCAAACCTGATATTTTTAATGAGAACAAGAACAACGCAGGACCTTACGATAGTGCTGAATTACGCCCCGAAAGATGTCTCGGTAAAACTGGTCGAGGCGCTGTATCCCAGAAGCATGCAGGCTTTGGCCGCCCTGCCGAAAGTAACGCTCATGCCCGAGCAAAGCATACGCGCCCTTGAGGCGGAGATCAGGGCGGCGCTTGACTACGTGGTGGGAGGAGAGGATAAGACACTCGGCATAATGGAAACTCTTGACGAGACCGTGCAGGATAAAGCCATAACGGATTTTGCCAGGCTTAATCCCCTGTTTTCAATAAAGGTGAAATCCTCCGTAGTAAGGCTGGCGGATGTGGCGCGTCTTGAAAACGTACACGCCCAAATGCTGGCGCGCCGCGTGCCGATGCGCGTTATGGCGGCGGCTTTAAAAGGTTCAAACTATGCGGAAAGCTTCCTGACAAAACTCAGCGCGGGTATGCAGGAACGCTTCCGGCAGGAACTGGAACTCACCCGTGTCATGCCTGCCGCGGCCTACAAAGCTGAACGGGCCAAGGTGGTGGAGGCGCTGCGACAGATGATAAAGGAAGGCCTGATGACCGCGGAGAATTCCGCTCCCCGCCCGCATGCCGATACGCTTTCACACCCGGCTGTAAAACCGGCCGCCATCCCCGCACAGGCCGCGACAAAGCCGCCAGTTAACCAGCAGTCTGCCCGGCCGGCCCAGCCAACCGTCCCAAAACCCTGATTTTTCAGGCCCTAACCGGAGGTAAAAAACAATGGACCTAATGACAGTACTCGGCGCCACGATCGGCATAGGGGTTATAGTATTTGTGCTTTCAGCCGGCGGCATGGTAAAGTTTCTGCTTAACTGGGAAGCCATAGTGCTCATCTTCGGGGGCACGCTTGGTTCGATCATGATTTCCTATCCCTGGGCGGCGCTCAAGTGGGTAACCTCCTCCTTCCGGCTTGTTCTTTTCCCGCCGAAGCGCCCGCCCATCGTAGACCTGATACGGGCCATGGTTTATTTCGCGGAGGTCAGCAAAAAAAAGGGAATTGGATCTTTGGCTGGAGAACTTTCGAAATCCCCCCATCCGTTCCTGACTGACGCCTGCCAGATGATGATCGACGGGGTGGACGCTCACATCCTGTCCGAAAGGATGGAGCACGACATAAACACCACCCGCCTGCGTCACCAGCAGCAGACCAATATTTTCACCTCCGCCGGAACTTTCGCCCCCATTTTCGGACTTCTCGGCACGCTCATCGGCGTGGTACAGGTGCTCCGGAACATTTCAAACCCGCAGATGATGGGCTCTTCCATGGCTATAGCCATGACCGCCTCTTTCTACGGCATTTTCTCCGCCAATTTCATTTTTCTGCCCATAGCGAGCAAACTCGGCTTTTATTCCGAAGAGGATATTCTCAGCCGCGAGATGATAGCGAAGGGAGTGCTCTCTATTTATGACGGAGACGTGCCCTGGCTGGTCTCAAAAAAACTTGAGGGCTTCCTGTCGCTGGCACTCAGGCGCAAGGCCAGAACGAAAAAATAATGAAATCCTTTCTAAGCAGATATACCGGCCAAAAAACCGTTGAGAATCCCCTTTGGCTGATCGTGCTTTCCGATATCATGACCAACCTCATGCTCTTCTTCCTGATACTGTACGTTTTCAATATACAGCCGGAGAGCGAGGCAAAAACCATTTTCATGAACGGCTTCGACAAGGAACATGCCGAAGCCCAGAAAGCGAGGAAGGCCGAAAATGTTGTGCAAAAGTACAGGGAACAGGATATGGCCAAAAACCTGGAAGAGGAACTGGCAAAAGCCGGACTGAAGAATGCCGCCGAAGTGCAGATGACGGAGAAACAGATAAGAATAAACATTGCGGCGCCGGTTCTTTTCGCTTCCGGCAAAGCCAGGCTTAATACAAGTTCCGCCGGGATACTCGGGGCGCTCGCTAAAGTTCTGACGCGTCTCCCGAACGACATAATAATCGAGGGCCACACCGACAATGTGCCCATACGCTCAGGCGATTACTCAACCAACTGGGAACTTTCCTCCGCGCGGGCCACCGCTGTGGCTGATTTTCTGGCGGCTAAATTCGCTATTTCCAACACCAGAATGATCTGCGCGGCTTACGGGGAGTACCGCCCCGTGGCCTTAAACGACACGCCGAAAGGCAGAGCGCTGAACAGGCGCATAGAAATAATAGTTTCAAGAAAATGAGCGTTAAAAAAAACAATACCCAGCTGTGGATGGTGCCCTTCGCGGACCTGATGACGGTCATGGTGATTTTATTTCTCTCCCTTTACGGTTTTTCGTTTAATATGAAAAAGTCCGACTACGAGGCCGCCATAGCGGGGCTGCAAAAAGAGCTTGGCGTAAAGAGTGCGGCCAAAAAGGTTGAAGAAATGAAAGCCACCAGGCAGGTGGAGGAAGACCTGAAAAAACAGATACAGGCGGGGAATTTGGGCGTGGAAGTTACCACTTCGCGCATAAAGCTTACCTTCTCCTCGCCCGTGCTGTTCGACTCCGGCTCCGACCAGCTTAAAGAGTCGGCCAAAACCGCGCTCAGCCAGGTGGCCAAAAGCCTGATAAAAATGGAAAACCAGGTGACCGTGGAAGGACACACCGATGCGGCCAGAATGCTCGGCAAAAAATTCGCGTCAAACCGGCAGCTTTCGCTGATGCGCTCTTTTTCAGTGATAAATCACCTGATAAAAAACGGGGTGCCGCCGCAGTATCTTTCAGCCTTCGGCTACGGGGAATTCAGACCGCTGGCTCCCAATGATACCGAGAGCGGCCGCGCCAAAAACCGCAGGATAGAAATAATCATAATACGGCAGGAAAACGGAGAAAAAAAGACATGAGACAGCTTATTCTCATTTCTATATTTTTGCCGTTGGCTTCCGCAATCGCAGCCGAAGCGCCTTCCGGCACGCCGGACGCGCAGGCCGTGCAGATGCACGAATATTATGACAAAGCTTTCGGATTTTATATGGCCGGGAATTACCAGAAAGCCATGGATTACTGGAACCTGGTGATCAAAGCCGACCCCAAGCAGGTGACGGCCCGCAATATGATAGAAGAAGCCCGGCAAAAGATGGCGAAATCTTCCGTGGGCATGAAAGACGTCTGTTACGCGCTTATCAGGAAAGGCCGCTACGCCGACGCTCTGGCAAAAACGGAAAATATGCTCGTCGCCGACCCCACCAACCAGGGCTATCAGAAACTTCACGGCCGTTTGCGGATAGTATCGGCCATAACGCCTATAAAGCCTGCATCCACAAAACCATGGAATATCGCCTCGGACGGCCTTTCCGCCTGGCTGAGCGAGAAAGAGGACGCACTTTTCGCTTACGACGCCCTGCGCTACGCCCTTGAACTTTCGCCGACAGAAGGCAGGTTCCACCGCATGATTTCCGCGCTTGAGGAAGAAACCCCCCAATTAAAAATAAACGATACCAAACCGCCGAATGTAAGCGTTCTGGAGAATAAAAAAGATGTAGCCCTGCACTATATTTACGACTCAAAATTTTATCTGGCCGTAAAAGAGCTTGAAAGCGCCCTCAGACTTGAACCGGAAGATATAACCTCCCTCAAACGGCTGGGTTCGGCTTACATTCAGCTTAAATATTATCCAAAGGCCAGGGCGGCCTGGCAGAAAGCCTACGACCTCTCGCCCGGCGACGCGCAATTAAAGGATTATCTGGAAGCTCTTGATAAAGCCTCCCCCCCCGGACAAACCAAAACAAAAAAACCGTTAAAACGAAAAAAGCGGGGTTGATCCGTGTCTGTTGGAAAATTCCCGCTAGCCTGAATCCTGCAGTTCAAGGTTATTCTCATTTGAAAACATAAGGAACAAAAATATGCAATGCTTTCGCAGGTGCCGTAACAAAGGCCTATGGCCATCAGACGGCCAGGATCCCCCGCTTTGCGGGTCGCAAATCAAGCGCATTGCGCGCAGAATTTGCGAGGGTGTATGCCGCGCGAAGCGCACCTGAGCACCGCGAAGGGAAAAATTCAATTGAATTTTTCAGGCTAGTCTGATCACAATAGCGGACCGATCACGGAAATAATATTCGGGGAAAGGATGCAATACCCGGCTCTTATCTTATCCCTGTAATCGTTTTATTTTATCGCCGTAATCTCTTCCTTAGAACGAATAATTATATCTGGTGAGTATGTTGATCGCGTTTGAGCCGTTGGCGGGATTTACCTTGTCTTTTTTTGAAGTACCGCCGACGCCGAACGTGAATTTGGAACTCCGGCTCTTCAGCCACACGGTTTCCAGATTCACGGAAAGCGAGTGGGAATCGCCGGGCAGCGCGGGCGAATTGTTTTTATTGGAAGAGATGGTGGTCCAAAGCTGAACGGCCATGGCGCGGCGGGGCATAGTATAGGTAAAATTTCCCGTTATGGTGTTGTTTTTAGAGGTGGTGAAGTCTAATTTATCCTTGGTGTTCGAGTTGACAAATCCCGTAGACATGGAAAGCCTGTCGCTCAGCTTAAAAGCGCCGCTTAAGGAAACAAGGGTCGTGTCCAGATCATGGGAGATATGCGTTTTGTCCTTAAAACCGCTTGTCTGCAGCCCCAGATTCAGCGTGTGAGCGTTAACCGGCTGGAGCACGGAAAAATTAAGCGTGGTGGTCTGGTTGTTCTGCACCGTCGACGGTTTCCCCTTGGCCGCGTTGACCAGATAGGAACTATTGATCATGGTATGGCCGAACACTTTCAGGGTATTTGAAAAACTGGTCTGGGTCTGGTTCGTTGTGGTTTTGGCGGGATCGTTTTTGAGGTTGTCCGCGTAGTTATTGAAGCCCATCGAAAAAGTGGTCCAGTCCGCTGGATAAAGCCCCAGTTCTATCTCGCGCACTTCGCGGTCCGATATGACGGAGGGGCTTGCGAACGAGGCGAATTTGGGGTCGACCCTTGCAAGCGAAGCGCGGGCGGTGGCTACCCCCCCCCTGTATTTAAGCTCCTGCTTCCAGGCGCCTCCGCTCTCGGCCCTGAGGTTTGACCTGAGATCCGGCTTATGGGAACTCAGCTGATACTCGCTCGCAAAGGTAAGTTGTTTGCGCAAATTCCATTCCACAAGCGTACCGTAAACAACGCTTTGCTGCGGTTTCAGGGTGCTTGCGCTCGTATCTATGGAAATGGAATATTGATCATCGCTGCTCAGTACCGAATTAAGGGAAATCTTGAGATTGGGCCGGGCCTGATAAGAGGCTTTGAGCCCGCCGGTATATCTGGCAAATCTGCCGGTATTGAAAGCTTTTGGGGAGTCCGGCGCCACTATCCTGCCCGCAAGCGCGGTCCAGGAGAGTTTATTCCTGGTCTGGTCCAGCGATACGCCTCTCATGCCCTGCCCATCCATGGAAAGCGGCGTGAGCGACGGGGAAATATCCCCCACGCTTAAAGTTCCCCAGGGGGCGTAATAATTAAGAAGCACTATGAGGGGGTTAATGGGGCGTGCGTAGGTGTGCACTATATAGGTGTTGAAAAGGAAAGAAGATTTCTTCACCTTGCCCACGATGTTGGCGGCGGTGATGCCCTGGTGTTTCTTCCACTCGTCAGCGCTTGAATTTTTATAACTGAAAGTAACGTCTCCGCCTATCTTGAAGTCCTGGGGCGGGGGAGGGTGGAATTCTTTTTCGATAACCTGAAAGCTTTTATAGTCCGTTTCCACGATACGCTTGCCGTCTTTTATGAGGAAAACGCGGTAAAGCAGGCTTCCGCGCGTGTTCTCCGGCACCGTGAAAGAAAGCTGTGCGCCGTGAGCCGTGCCGGGGGCGACATCTTCCTGCGGGGAAACAGTTTCCGTTTGGGCCAGAAATTTGTGATTTTCCCCCTCAATGGTGTATATTTCGCCCGCCCAGTAATAAGTCCCTTTAACCCAGGCGGAGGGGCCGGTGTTAACGACAAGCGTCTGAAGCTTGACCTCGTCGCCCGCCATTACTGGGTCGGGCGCGGCCACGGTGAACTGAAGAGCCGCCGAGTCGTCCGCGAAAACGCGGCTGCCGGGGAGCAGAAGCAAAATCCCGGCGAATAATATTTTATACATAAAACGCCATTATACCATTCTGAAAAAGTCCGGAACTTATAGCCTCAAAGGTCCTGGCCGGCAGATAGCCACAGCGGAGTTGCTTCGCCTTCGGCTCGCAATACCAGACATTTTATCGCTGTAATCTCTTCACTGGAATTTAACACCCACTGAAAATCTGTGGGAATTGCCAAGCTCCCCATAAGGCAGGAACGCGTAATCCAGCGCGAAGCTTCTGTAATTAAAGCCCACCCCGGCGTAAAACCCGTAAAGGCTGGAAACGCCCGAGGAGGAGCTGCCAAGTTCACGGCCCAGTATCGCGTCCCTGTCCGAGGAAGATCCGGTTTTATAGCCTAAGCGAAAGGCCACATTGTCCACACCCCGGTATTCAGCCCCCGCCCTTATTGCCGCGCCTGAGTCGTTCGGAAAATCGGCCTCAAGGGCTAAAAGCAGTTTCTGCCCCTTGAAATCGGCTGCGGCACCCAGCCTGTAGATAAGCGGCAGCGGGAAACTCTCGTCGACGAACTTTATCTTAGTGCCCAAATTGGAAACAGACGCCCCTGCCCAATAAGGCGTGCCGTCAAAATGATAAAGCGCGCCGAAGTCCGAGCAAACGGCGCTGGCGGCGCTTGATTTTATACGCTGGTGGATATAGCGGCCATTAACGCCCAAATGCAGAGCGTTAACGTCAAAGCCGTAGCCGGCGGAAAAAGCGAGGTCCTCCGCGGTGAAATTCCCGGTCGGGGTCTGATTGCTGTCCATCCCTTCTATCTCCCCGGCCGAAAAATATGTCAAAGCGAAGCCGTAAGGCCTTTTTGTAAAGCCCAGCTGGGAGATTCCCATATCCTGGATATGCCAGGCGTGGGAGAACAGGAACTCTTTTTCTTTCGCTCCGCCTTTAAGCGCGAGCCCCGCGGGATTGTAGTAGACCGAAGAAATATCGTCCGCCACCGCGACGAAACTTTCGCCCATCCCGAGCGCCCGGGCCCCGAAGCCGAGTTTCAGGAATTGCGCCGCGGAAGACTGCGCCCCGTAACCGAAAGGGCAACAGCATAGAATTAACGAAACAGAGCAGCTAAACTGCGCCATTACCCTGTAAAGTTTCATAACTCCTCCAAAGACGAGATTACAGCAATAGAACAAATCGGGTAAAGGTTTCAGGGGTCCCGCCAAACAACAGGATATAGGGCAAAGAATTTATAATTATTCTCTACCCTATACCCTAACCCCTATACCCTGCTTTATTTCTTCTTCAGCTTTATGTCCACTTCCTTGGTCTGGCTGCCTTTCGTGATATCGACTTTGAGTTTCTTTTCGCTCTCGCTGCGGTCCTTGAGCAGCTTGGAGAATTTATCGTAGTCCTTTACGCTTATCTCCTCCTGCCACTTGCCCATATCTCCGCCGCTCATCTGCTTGGCCGCTCCCGGCGCGGCATTGGCGCCGGCAACGGTGGTCATCTGTCCGGCTTTGAGCTCCTGTTTGCCGAGGGCATTTCCGACATCCACATGCCCTTCATAGACCTTCACGGTAAGAAGATCCCGCTGTTCTATGTCGGCCTCGGTGCCGCGCACCGCGCAGACGGCGGATGGCGTTCTTACGTTAAGTTTAGCCATCTTATGCAGCATCTTGGTCCAAACCTGGCCGACGGCGAGGTTAATCACCTCCCGGAGTTTGCCTTTGGGCGAGATCTCAAAATTGGAATTTTCATTGAGCCTCACCTCGGCGCCTCCTTTCGTAACAACGGATGCCTGACTTGCCGCCCCGGTCTTTATTCCATCCCCGGAGTTGAGCATGTCATTGACCTTGATCTCAGCGTATTCTTTCTCGCCGGCGCGCTTGACCTGGACATCCCCTTTAACAAACACCACTACCGCGCTAAGGCTCCCGGCGCAGAAAGCGCTCGCGCACAAACCGGAAACCAGCGCTCCCGCAACCAACAGTTTCACCCCTCTTACTTTCATATTACCTCCGTTAAGTAGTTCCCGCTCTAAAAGTCGCAGGAACATTGATCACTGTAATCGCCCTGTGCATCGCTGTAATCTCTTACTGCTGCTTAGACACATCCAGTCTTTTGAACTCCACTTTTTCGGTCAATTTGTCCACCGCCCTGAAGACATAAGCGGAGAACATAGTTGTAGTATCTTTCGGAACTTCCACAACGTAATAATCAAACACTATTCCCTCGTCGCTAGTTCTTCTGCCCAGCAGCCTTACCGTTTCGGCCCTGTCTTTCCGTCCCGTGATAATTCCGATAATGGTTTTGGCGTTAAAATCTATCTCGGGAGTGTTCTCGTTGGACAGGAGCTTCCATACCTCCTGCCAGTCTTTCTTTGTCCTGATGGCATAAGTCCTGCCTTCGTCGGAAGGCAGCGCCTCGGAAAATCCGCTCCACTCAATGTCTGTCCCGGTTTTCTGCTCGGTCGCTTCGGTATGAGGCTGGGGGTTTTTTGCGCCGGGAATATTAAGGTCCGGTTCGTCAGGGTATCCGGCGGCCGCGTCTTCGGAAGGCTGCGCCGGCGCGGTTATCTGGCCCGCCGCTGACTGCGGCTCCTGCGCGGTCCCCTCTATAGAGGCGTTTGAGATGCCCGCTTGGCCCTTCATTAAGGACTGCACCAGGCCGACCAACTCACCCTGCGCGCAGTCAGCGCAGATTATGGATTCAAAAGTATAGCCTTCAAGCGCGTTCAACGCGTCAGGGCCCAGTTTGAGAAGGATCGCGTAATACATCTCCTGGGGTGACAGTTTACCGGCTAATTCAAGGTCCGGTTCGTCAGGGTATCCGGCGGCCGCGTCTTCGGAAGGCTGCGCCGGCGCGGTTCCCTGGCCCGTCCCCGGCTGCGCCGCCTGCGCGGCCCCCTCTAAAGAGGCGTTTGAGATGCCCGCATCCCCGGTCGTTAAGGACTGTACCAGGCCGCCCAACTCCCCCTGCGCGCAGTTAGGACAGGCTATGGATTCAAAAGTATAGCCGTCAAGCGCGTTCAGCGCGTCGGGGCCCAGTTTTTGAAGGATCGCGTCATACATCTCTTCGAATGTCATTTCTTTCGCCCCGCCGCCGGAAGCCCCGTTTGAGGTTCCGGACAGCAACCCGATGTTCCTGGAGATCAGCAAGGTCTTGCAGTTGTCCGGAATATTATCGTCAAAAAGGTCAATACAGGCGACCGCAAGCGCCGTATCCTGCCCGTCGGGAACAAAGGCGGTGAAAGGGATTTCCTTCTTTTCGCCGGCATTGATGAACGCAACCTGTTTGGGCGAATCCTGCGCGGGCAGTCCGCCCAGCGTCAGTTTGGCCGTGATATTAGTTTCATTCGTGCTCCCGGTGTTTGAAAGCGTCGCCTTGAAATTCATCGGTTTTTTAAAATCATTTTCGGGCGTGGTCGTTTCAAGTGCGCTGACCGCCACGTCCCGTGTCTGGCTGGACACCTGCGACTTCAGCGAAAAATTGGAGATATCGCTCTCGGATAGTTTATTGCCGGCGGCATCAAGCCCTTCTATCTTCCAGTAATAAACCTGCTCCGGCACCAGCTCTTCCCGGGGCTGGGTGGAAGTTTCAGGGTAGGTATAGAAGCCTTCTCCGGAGTTTACGCCCTGATGCGCGGGATTGTAAAGCCCCGCGTTATCTGAAACCGTTATTCTGTAGCGGCTCGCGCCGCTGGCGATCCAGCGGAAAATCAGAGGTTTGTCGGAAAGCCCTTTCGCCCCATAGGGCGGATAGATAAGGGTTATATTGGGAGACGAGATCGTGAACTTTACCTCCTGTACCACGATTTCCGTGTCAAGATCCGCCTCCGCCCTGTAAACATATACGCCCGGCACGTTATAAAAGGAAGGTATGGAGATGCCGGAAATCTGGGTCTGGGCGGTTCCGGGAGTGCCGGGGGCGGCGTTTCCCGTATGGGTGAACACAACCGCTCCGGCCGGGTTCAGGATAAAAAATTTGAACCGTATCATCATGCCTTTGCTTAAAGTGTCGTTCCTGACCTGCTGGCGGAGAATAAGGGATTCCGTGTTTGAAAATGTAGCCCTGGAATTTCCGTTGCCGTCCAGAATGGATATACCCTGAGCGGTAAGATCAGCGGCTGCGGAAATGCCGGGAACCGCCAGAATAACCGCGAGAATAATTAAATTTTTAAGTCCGCGCATATTTTTCTCCCACAAGAGATTATCCCACTCTGTCATCGCGAGGCTCGATGTTCCGGCCCATGGCGATCCCGCTGTTTATACTACGGGATCGCTTCGCCTTCGGCTCGCAATGACAAACTTTGCCGTCAATTCCGCCCTTCTTTCCGTTCCTTCAGCCTATCTTACTATAGCCAGTTTCTTTATAGTTTTTTCAGTGTCTCCGGTTCCCTCGTCTTTCACTTTGACCATATAGATGTAAATGCCGGAGGCCACTTTGGGGTCTATATTCCAGGTAAATTCGTATACGTAGGCGCCCGATGTATTCCAGCCCGCATCCGCATCGGCAAACTCCCGGATAACCCGGCCGTCAACTTCAAAAACTATTATATGTTTTTTAAGCGCCGGTCTATCCGATTCTATATGGAAAATAACGCTCTTTGAGGCGGGATTCGGATAGGCATAGACTTTATCCTTCTTTAGAAGCGTCCCTAAAGGACTTATTTCAAGATTCTGCCCCTCTTTCAACTGGACCTTGACCTCTTTTGAGCCTTCAGGAAGTCCGACTATCTTCACAGTGTATTTCCCGGGCAGAAGGTTCGCTATTTTAAATCTTCCATCATCCCCCACATCCGCTGTAGCGATCTTTCTCCCCCCCTGATAAAGTTCCACGTAAACTCCCGCCCCTTCAACCTTACTCCTCCCTTTAGCCTTCAGCCTTAAGCCTTCAGCCTTCGTGTACGCTGCCACCTGCCCGGAAACGCTCGCGAGCTGGTAAGCGACCGAAAGCTCAAAATCCGCGTCCGCGTAACCCATCGGGATCAGGTCTTTTGAAACCGAACTCACAAAACCGTTCTCCGTCCAGGTGACCTGGATGCGGTAAAAGCCGTCGGCAAGCCCTGAAACGACAAAAGTGCCGCTCCCGTCGTCAATGGTGTAAGCGTTCCCGGAGGTTGAGCCGAAACCGTTGATGGCTTCCACCAGCACGCCGGTTATCCCCTGCGCGGCCGGATTTTTCACGTAGCCGGATATCTGATCCGTCAGGTACGCGCCCGATATCTCAGAAACGGCCGGGGAAGCGTCCGACCAAAGCTCCGCGTCATCCATTGTCCAGAGGGTCAGGTAATAAGTAACGGAAGGGACCAGCCCTGAAATAGTCAGGTACTGCGTGGAACCGGGGGTTATATTCATGGTTGAAACCATTACCTGGGCGGTCCGGGTGCTGAACTCCGCCCCCGCCCAGGTTGAATATTGGACGGCGAACTGGCCGTACAGCATGATACCGTCGTCCCCGTCATCACCGGCGGCGGCCCATTGGAGCTGTATCCTGCCCGGCAAAGTTCCGCTTGAAGCGGAAATAACGCTTACGGCCGAAGGAGAGGAAACATCCAGGAATGTGAAAGTCGTCCCGTAAACGCCGAACAGAGGAGAATTTGAAGGCGTCGCCCAGTCTCCGGGGGCGGCGGTAAGATAATACGAGGCATTGGAAGCCAGATTACTCTTCAGGTAGCAGTCGGGCTGATAATGCCAGGACGCCCCGCCGGCGGCGAGTGTTGAAACCGCCATGTCCGACCAGTTCCTGCCGAAGAAGTTCCACCATTTCCCGTCGGAAGCTCTCCCGAACCTGAGCGCGACCGAAGCTATGCCGGAATTAGGCGGCGCGTCAAGGGCCGTGCCGGTTATGTAATTCAAACTGCTTACCGCCACGCCGTTTTGCGGCCAGGTAACGCCCGCGGAGGGAACGCTCGCGTCAAAGGTGAAGGTTGCGGTGGCGTAAGGCGCGGAATAATTGCCGGTGGTATCGCTTGAGCGGACTACCGCCTCATAAGAGACTCCGTTAAGCCAGGCGACAGCGGAAGTGTCGTAATTCCAGACCGCGGTCCCGGAAGCGTTAAACCAAAGCGGCGCCGGGGAACTGAAATCAAAACCGTTCCAGTAGAGCATGGCGGATTTATCCAGTATCTTAAGTTCCACGCCGGTTATCGGATAAGCCAGCACCTGCGCTGCGGTTCCGGAGACGGCCGCAAGCGCCGATCGGTAGCCGGAGGCCGGCGCGGTTATTTTCACTTCGGGGCCGTTGATATTCTTCAGCACCTTGAACGCGTCAACGGCCGTCGCCTCATTTCCCGCCCTGTCCCGCGCGCGCACGGAAATATAATTCGTGACGACGTTTAAAAGCCCAGCGAAGTTTACGCCCCAGTCCGCGGTATAGGAATTCTGTCCGGCGCTAAGCGCCGCTATCCGGGTCCAGTCGAGCACATCGGCGTCGGCGGAATTAGGGTTGTCGCTCGCGCTATACTCTATGCCCTCAAGCCCGGAGTCCGAGTCCGCGAAATCCACGTTATATATCGGGCCGGGGTCCGTCTGCCGCCAAATATTATCGCCCGCCTGATTATCCGCAATGACCGGCGCCGCGCTGTCTTTGATCACATAGAACGCGTCGGTCAGGTCCGTATGATTTCCGGCGCCGTCGATCGCGCGCACGGAGATATAGTTCGTCCCTTGCGCAAGAAGGCCGAAAACCGCGGGCGAAAGGCTGAAATCAGCGGTATACGCCGCGGAATTTATATTTGTCAGCACCGGGGCCCAGTCTGAGACCAATGTCCCGGTCTGCGCCATGCCTGTCATCGCCTTTACCTCTACCTGCTGTAAGAACGACCCGCCGTAATCGGCAAAATCCACATCATACACGCCGTTGTTGGAACCCCGCCAGGTATTGTCGCCGGTCTGATTGTTAGTAATGACAGGCGAGCTTATATCCACGTCCGTGAATGTGGTGGTGGAACCTAAATTTAAGTAGCCGGTTTCAGTCCCCGAAATATTTCTCGCCTTTACCCTGAAATAATATCCGGTGAACGGGGTAAGATGCGCCGCCTGGGTGGAAACCCCGGTGAACCACCGCGCCGGGAACTTCGCGTCGCCCGAAAAATCAGCGGCGGTGGAAACCTGGGCGAAATATTCGGTATAAGCGGGATTGCCGTTCGCCAGCCACTGGAAGAGGACAGTAAACCCTCCGACAGCCGGGAAGGTGTTGATATGTTGCAAAGCCGGCGCGGCGTAGGTTATCGTGCTGCCAAGGCTGATATACAGGCTTAAAGACCCCACCGCGTTAATTGACGCCGCCCTGAAATAGTGTGTGGTATTGGGCGTCAGCATAGAAAAAACAAGGTTGTTGTCCGCGGTTTTGGACGAGGCAAGCACCGAGCCGAAGTTATCCGTTGAAACCTGCGCCAGATAAAGGGTTCCGTCCGCGTTGCTGTTCTTGCCCCAGTTAGCGCGGACCGAAGTCGCGGTCACTGAGCTTAGCGGCGCGTAGGACGGATATAAGGTCGTGGTTACAGTTGAACCGAACTCGACGAAAGCGGTTTCTACGCCTGTCAGGCCTTTGGCCCTCAACCGCGTGAAATAGGTCGTATTGGCGGAAAGCCCTTCAAAAGCGTACTGGTTCAGGTAGGTGACGGTCGACATAAAACTGACGGTAAATCCGGGGTCGGCCGCAGCCTGTACGATATACCGGGTATAGGGAGAATTCCCGTTGGAGTTCCAGTTCACGGTAAAGCTTGAATAAGTCACGCTTGAAACGCTTACGGCGGCAGGAGCAGCGGGATTGGTTATGGTGGAAACGGCGGCCGTATAAGCGGTGGATATGCCCTGCGCGCTGACCGCTTTAACGCGTAAATAATATGTGGCGTTGGAGACCAGGCCGGCAGCCAGGAATGCATTGCCTGTATCAGAGTAACTTGACGCCGGCGCGGAAAAGCCGGGCTCGGAGGAAACTTCCGCCTCGTAATTGGTCCAGGAGGGATTATTTGTGCCGAAGTTCCAGGCCAAAGCGGCGCTGGATATATAAACTCCGGCAAAACGGGAATTTTGCGGCTGAGCGGCCCAGGTATAAATTACGGCCGCGCTTGAAACTACCGCTCCTCCGTCATTTACCGCCGCGGCATAGGCCTGATAGGAAGTATTCGGCGTCAGCCCGGTCTGGAACCAATTCGCTGCATCCGTTAAAAGAGTGGCCGTCCCCGCGGCAAGGGTGAAATCGTCATTGGCGCTCCCATAGCTTGAATAATAAACCCTGAAGCCCGCCTCATTGGCCGCGTGGTCGGTCCACAGCCATTGTATTGAAGTTGACCCTAAAAGGCCCGTATGCATATTGTCAGGCGCCTGAACTTTTCCCCGGGCATTGCCGCCCATGGGTATGGTAAACTCCGCCCCTGTCCATTTAGCGGTTTTAAGGCCGCCGTTGGTCACACCATAGTAGCTGATACCAGGGCTGCCAGCGCCGTCCAAAGCAAGGGAGGTGTAAGAACCCACATCCCCCTCGCTGTCCACTGTTTGCGTACTCCAGGATGTTCCGGTCCATCTTGCAAATTTGAGGTCGCCGGCGGCGGCAGCGGAGTAGCTTATATAAGGATTGCCCGCTCCGTCCAAAGCGAGAGAAGTATAAGTGCCCGCGGCCCCCGCGTTGTCCACGGTTTGGATGTCCCATGAAGCGCCTGTCCGTTTTGTATATTTCAGGCCGCCATTGTATCCATCATAATAACTGATATGAGGGTTTCCCGCCCCGTCCAAAGCGAGGGAAGTATATTCGCCCACATTCCCCCCCGCGCCGTCCACAGTTTCAACATCCCATGAAGCGCCCGTCCATTTTGCGTATTTGAGGTCTTGATTGGTGTTGTTAAAGTAGCTTATCCGGGGGTTGCCGGCGCCATCCAATGCGAGGGAAGTATATTCGCCCACATCGCCAGCGCTGTCCACAGTCTGGGTACTCCATGAAGCGCCTGTCCATTTTGCGTATTTGAGGTCTTGATTGGTGTTGTCAAAGTAGCTTATCCGGGGGTTGCCTACTCCGTCCAAAGCAAGGGAAGCATATTCGCCCACATCCCCCGCGCTGTCCACAGTCTCAATGCTCCATGAGGTCCCCGTCCAGCTTGCGTACTTAAGCTTTTTATTCGCGCCGTCATAGTAGCTTATATGAGGATTTCCCGAACCGTCCAAAGCGAGGGAGGTGACGGCATCCCCGGCGTTGTCCACGGCTTGAACGGCCCAGGAGGTTCCGTTCCCTTTTGCATATCTGAGAGAAGTGTCGCCAGGGGAGTAGTAGCTGATATGCGTATTACCCAGGCCGTCCAAAGCCAGGGAAGTGTGCCTGCCCGCGTTCCCGGCGCTGTTCACTATTGCAAAGTCAAACGGGGAGACGGACGCGCTTACAGTGTCGGACTGTACCGACCAGTTTTGTTTTTCGTCCGCGACCCACACTCTGAAATAAGCGGTCTTTTCCGCCGGAAGATTGTTAATAAGCGCTGATACTGTTACCCCCGCATTAACGAAATCCGTAGGCATTATAGCCTGGACGTTTGCGGTGCTCCATATTACCGTTTCCGGCGGATTTGTACTCCATTGTATCCTGAATTCGCTCCCCATAGCCAGATTTTTCAGATATCCATTGTTTCCGGGGGCGGTCCAGAACAGCTTAACGGAATTGGCGGCGCCAGACTGATATGCCGCAACGCCGGTAGAAATACCCGGCGGTATTATGTCGGGAGTAACCGTGCTTCCCGCGAAAGTGTAATTAGGGATATTTGCCCAGCCCAGCGACCCGACGCGGAAATAATACTCCACATCGGAGTCAAGATTAGCAACGGAAAGGCTGAAGGCCGAAGGCTGAAGGGTGAAAGAAGAAAAAACAAGACCGGAGAAATCGGAGACGGTGGAGGCGTCAACAATGAATCCCTCGCAGGAAGCGCTTGAAGGCGTTAACGGCAACGCTGCCCAGCTAACCGCTACGCTTGAAATAAAAAGGTGTAATTGCTGCCCTGTAACCTGGTTTGCCAGTGTGGATGAAGCTATTGCGGAGGCAAAGTTCCCCGTTCCATTCCAGTTCAGAGCGCCCGCATGGAAGAAGTAGGTGGTGTTGGGAAAGAGAGAGCCTACGGAAAGGCTGAAGGCTGAAGGCTGAAGGGTTAAAGAAGAAAGAATGACACCCGAGAAATCAGAGGCTGTAGAGGCTTCAACTGCGTAGCCCTGGCCTGTAACAGTGTTCCAGATCATGGTGGCGCTTGAAAGAATAACACTTGTGAGTTGTACGCCTGTAACTTGCTCGGCTAATGTTGAGGTTGAGCCCAGCTCCAGCCAGGAATAATCGGTAACGCCCGCCGTGTTATAAGCCCGCGCCCGGAAAAAATAAGTAGTATCTGCAGAAAGACCGGATACTGGATACTGGATACTGGATACCAAACTTGAGGATGTAATTACCGAAAAATCAGATAACGATGAAACCTGAATCTTATAACTCGCACCTGAGCCGTTGAACCCGCCGGTAACCGAGCCGGAGGACCAATTAACCATTATGGTTGAAGTGGCAATTGAGGCGAAAAGCGGCGTTCCAGTATGCGGCAAGGCCACAGCCGCAAGCGTATATGTTGAAACCGTAATTTCGCCGGTCTCCACGCCAAGCGCGTTGCGGGCCTTGGCTTTGAAGCTGTACAACATGTTGGGTGTCAACGCCGTAAACGAAGACGCCACGCCGGGGTCGTATTCCTCGTTTGTATGCAAGGTACCAGCTCCACTATCTCCCCCCACGACATACAGCTTCCCGCCTATTATTTCCGCAGAACCAAAACCACGGAGTGCGGGTATTACAGCTTTTATACTCCAGGTATCGGCTGCGGGGTCATACTCCTCGTTAGTATTCAGGTTGGGAACATTTCCCCCCAAGGCATACAGTTTGCCGCCTACTATTCCAGTAAAGAAACCTTCACGGGCCGTCGGCATTGCAGCTTTTGTACTCCACGTATCAGCAACAGGGTCATACTCCTCGTTGGTATGCAAGTAACTCCCATTCCATCCCCCCACTACATATAGCTTGCCGCTTATTACGCCAGCCGACAAAAAACGACGGGCAGTGGGCATTACCGTTTTTGTCGCCCAAGTATTGGACGCGGGGTCATATTCCTCGTCGGTATTCAGCCAACCACTCCCAATTTCCCCCCCCACGGCATACAGTTTGCCGCCTATTACTCCGGCTGACAAAAACTCACGAGCCGTGGGCATTGCCGCCTTTGTCGTCCAAGTATTGGATGCGGGATCATACTCTTCATTTGTATTAAAGGGATTATCGTTATTATGAGGCGTCCCCCCCACCGCATACAGCTTACCGCCTATTACACCCGCAGACAAACCATCACGGGCCGTGGGCATTACTGCTTTTGTCGCCCAGGTATTGGACACGGGGTCATATTCCTCATTGGTATTTAAATAATTAGCTCCATTCCATCCCCCCACGGCATACAGCTTCCCGCCTATTACCCCGGTTGACAATTGCCCACGGTCAGTTGGCATGAGCGCTTTTGTTGCCCACATATTCCCGTTCCGCCAAGGTTTATATGCGTTGTTTATAGCCACCGCCACGCCCGACAAACCGGCATCAAGTCCGCTAAACGCAGGCGTGGCTGCGTAGCCGGAGGCTGTTATAGAATTGCTGGATATTTCGGTAAAGTAAATTGACGTCGGCGTTTCCACCCAGGTCATGGTTGAGCCGAGCGCTTTGTAAGCCGTTATTATTCCGTTTATGCTTATGGCGGCCACGCGGCCATAATAAGTGGTGTTGGGCAAAAGGCCGGGCAATACCGCATTGAGGTTGTATGTATCGGACGACGCCATCACCAATCCGAAAGCGGAATCTGTGGACGCCTGCGCCCGGTATAAGGTCACGGCGCTGGGATTAGCGCTTTGGGTCCAGTTAACCGTAACGGCATTTGAGCTTACGCCTGTAAACGCCGGCGTTGCGGCGCCAGGCACAGCGGCCAGCGTGTAGGTTGAAAGCGTAACTTCACCGGTCTCCACGCCCAGGGCATTGCGGGCCTTGGTTTTGAAATTATAAAGCGTGTTAGGCGTCAACGCGGTGAAAGTTGAAGCCACGCCGGGGTCGTATTCTTCGTTGGCATTCGAATAGCTGCTATTAAATCCCCCCAGCGCATACAATTTGCCGGATTTTACTCCGAGAAAAAAATTACAACGGGCGGTGGTCATTACCGCTTTTGTCGTCCAGGTATTGGACGCAGGGTCGTATTCCTCGTTGGCAGTAAAGAAACTGCTGCCGTTGAAAGTTCCGCCCACGGCATACAGTTTGCCTCCTATCACTCCCGCCGACAAACCGGTGCGGGCCGTGGGCATTGCCGCTTTGGCTGCCCAGGTATTGAACACCGGATCATATTCCTCATTCGTATTAAAGGATGGAGCACCCCCACTCCATCCTCCCACTACATACAGCTTGCCGCCGATTACTCCGACAGACAAACCATTACGGGAGGTCGGCATAACGGCCCTAATCCTCCACGTATTCGCGGCCGGGTCATACTCTTCATTGGTATTCAAGGAACTGCCGCCATCGGGAGAGCCTCCCACCGCATATAACTTATTGCCGAGCGCTCCGACCGAGAAAGTATAACGGGCCGTTGGGATCACCGCTTTTGTCACCCAGGTATTAGACGCCGGGTCATATTCCTCGTTGATATTCAAGGGGCTGCTGCCATCGGGGGAGCCCCCCATTGCATACAGCTTACCGTCTATTACTCCTGCTGATAACCACATACGGGCTGTGGACATTACAGTTTTTGTCACCCAGGTGTTGGCGACGGGATCATACTCCTCATTAATATTCAAAACACCCAGCCCATTAGATCCCCCCACCGCATATAGTTTGCCGCCTATTACCCCCCCGGATACACCATCCCGTTGCGTCGGCATTCCCGCTTTAACCGTCCATTTATTCCCGTTCCGCCAGGGTTGATATGCGTTATTCATGGCAACCGTCACGCCGGACAAACCGACATCAAGCCCGGTGAAGGCTGGTGTGGCCGCGTAGCCGGAAGCGGTTATTGAATTGCTGGATACTTCGTCAAAGTAAATTGATGTCGGAGGTTCCACCCAGGTCATGGTTGAGCCGAGAGTTTTGTAATCCGTTATTAACCCATCGTGATTTATAGCCGCAACACGCGCATAATAGGTGGTGTTGGGGAGGAGGTTGCTGGTTGTTAGTTGATAGTTGCTGGTTGTAGAAGAACCGGAAATCGCCGAAAAATCGGACGCGGTGGAGAGCTGGGCATAGTACATCGTCCCGTCGGGATTGGCGCTTTGTGTCCAGTTAACCGTAACGGCTCTTGAGCTTACGCCCGTAAACGACGGCGTTGCGGTGCTTGGGATAGCGGCCAGTGTATAGGTTGAAAGCGTAATTTCCCCGGTCTCCGCGCCCAGGGCATTTCGGGCCTTAGCTTTAAAGAAATACTGCGTGTTCGGTGTCAGCGCGGTAAACGACGACGCCACGCCGGGGTCGTACTCTTCGTTAACATTTAAGTAACTGCTGCCATTATCACCCCCTACGGTATACAGCTTGCCGCCTATTACTGCACCCGACATCATATATCGGGCCGTCGGCATTGCCGTTTTTGTATTCCACGTATTTGCCGCAGGGTCATATTCTTCATTGGTAGTCAAGCAAATACCAGTGACACTGCTTCCCCCTATAGCATACAGCTTGCCGCCGATTACTCCGGCTGACAAACCAGTACGGATCGTGGGCATTGCCGCCTTTGTCACCCACGTATTGGACACGGGGTCATATTCCTCGTTGAGACTACCGCCCGATCCCCCCACGGCATATAACTTGCCATCTATTACTCCCGCAGATAACTCAGCACGGGCCGTAAGCATTACAGCTTTGGTCACCCAGGTATTTGTTGCGGGGTTATACTCTTCGTTTTCATTTTCGCTTCCGCCTATGCCTCCTATTGCATACAGCTTGCCACTTATTACCCCCATTGATAAAGCGCCACGTGATGTCGGCATTACCGTTTTTGTGGCCCAGGTATTGGATGCAGGATCATACTCCTCGTTGGCATTCAAGTAACCACTACTATCCTGTCCCCCCACCGCATACAGCTTGGGGCCTATTACTCCAACTGATAATCCGCGGCGGGCTGTGGGCATTACAGCTTTTGTACTCCAGGTATTGCTCGCAGGATCATACTCTTCGTTAGTATTAAAGTAGCTACCACCAACTCCTCCACCCACGGCATACAGCTTGCCGCCTATTACTCCAATAGATAATTTATTACGGGGCGTTGGGATCACCGCTTTTGTCGTCCATTTATTGCCGTTGCGCCAGGGTTTATATGCGTCGTTTATGGCCACCGCAACGCCGGACAGACCGACATCTAGCCCGGTGAACGCGGGTGTGGCGGCGTAGCCGGAAGCGGTTATTGAATTGGTGGTTATCTCGTCAAAATAAATTGATGTCGGCGTTTCCACCCAGGTCATGGTTGAGCCGAGCGCTTTGTAATCCGTTATTAACCCATCGTGGTTTATGGCCGCCACGCGCGCATAGTAAGTTGTATTGGGATACAAACCGGTTACTGGATACTGGATACCGGATACCTGCCCCGACGAATTGATAACCGAAAAATCCAAGGCCGTAGAGATTTGGAGATTATATATGGTTCCGACGGGATTATCACTCTGCGTCCAGTTAACCGTAACGGCTCTTGAGCTTACGCCAGTAAATACCGGCGTTGCGGCGCCAGGCACAGCGGCCAGCGTATAGGTGGAAAACCCGACCAATTCGGCGGTCTCAGCGCCCAGAGCATTACGGGCCTTGGCTTTGAAGAAATACTGCGTGTTGGGCGTCAAAGCGGTAAACGACGACGCCACACCGGGGTCGTATTCTTCGTTATTGTTCAAGTCATTAACACCATCATTTCCCCCAAGCACATACAACCTGCCGCCTGCTGCACTGGCAAATAAATAATTACGAGCAGTGGACATTACCGCTTTTGTAATCCATGTGCCGGACACAGGATCATATTCCTCGTTGGTATTCAAAAGAGAGCCATTGTTTCCGCCCACCGCATACAGCTTGCCGCCTATTACGCCGGCTGACAAATCATCGCGAACCGTGGGCATCGCCGCTTTTGTCACCCAGGTATCGTTGGGGGGGTCATACTCTTCATTTTTATTTAAGTTAGCACTCCCGTTAGTCCCACCCACCGCATATAACTTGCCGCTTATTACACCGGACGCGAATGTTCCACGGGCCGTGGGCATTGCCGCTTTAGTCGCCCAGGTATTGGCCGCCGGGTCATATTCTTCGTTGGTATTCAGCCAGCTTCCATTAGTACCCCCCACCACATATAGCTTGCCGTTTATTACACCGGCTGTTAAAAATTTACGGGCAGTTGGCATCACCGCTTTTGTACTCCAGGTATTGGCTGCGGGGTCATACTCCTCATTGGTATTCATGGGAGTCCCGTTATTTCCCCCAACCATATAGAGTTTTCCGCCTATTACTCCGGCTGTCAAAATCTCCCTGGGAGTGGGCATTGCCGCTTTAGGCAACCACGTATTCGCTACCGGGTCATATTCCTCGTTGGTATTCAAGTAGCCCGTCACATTCAATCCCCCCACCACATATAGTTTGCCGCCGATAGCCCCTCCTGCCAAACCATGCCGCGCGGCGGACATTCCTGTTTTCATCGTCCATTTATTGCCGTTCTGCCAGGGCTTATATACGTTGTTAATGGCCACCGCCACACCGGACAGACCAACATCAAGCCCGGTAAACGCGGGGTTGGCGGCATAGGCCGCGGCCGTTATGGCGGTACTGGATACCTCGTCAAAGTAAATCCTCGTCGGCGTTTCCACCCAGGTTATAGTTGAGCCGAGCGCTTTGTAATCCGTTATTATTCCGTTTAAGCTTATGGCGGCGACACGGGCATAATAGGTGGTGTTGGGCGAAAGGCCGGGGAATACCGCGTTGAGGTTATATGTATCGGATGACGCCGCCACCAGTCCGAAAGCGGAATCTGTGGACGCCTGTGCCCGGTATAAAGTAACGCCCGTTGGATTTGTGCTTTGGGTCCAGTTAACCGTTACGGAGTTGGAGCTTACTGTGGGATACGCCGGCGTTGCGGCGCCAGGCACAGCGGCCAGCGTATAGGTTGAAAGCGTAATGTCCCCAGTCTCCACGCCCAAGGCATTTCGGGCTTTAGCTTTAAAGAAATACTGCGTGTTCGGCATCAGCGCGGTGAAAGTTGAAGCCACGCCGGAGTCATATTCTTCGTTGGTATTCAAGTATTCCCCACCCACAGCATACAGCTTGCCGCCTATTACTCCGACAGAGAAATTATGACGGACTGTAGGCATTACCACTTTTGTAACCCAGGTATTGGATCCTGGGTCATACTCTTCATTGATATTTAAATTAACCCAATTAATATCCCCCCCCACGGCATATAGCTTACCGCCTATTACCCCGGCTGCCAAAAACCGACGGGCGGTGGGCATCACCTTTTTGGTCGCCCAGGTATTGGCCGCGGGGTCATACTCTTCATTGGTGTTTAAGTGTGCGCCATTCCACCCCCCCACGGCATATAGCTTGCCGCCGATTACTCCGACAGCAAATACATCACGAGCCGTGGGCATTGCTGTTTTTATCACCCATGTATTGGCCGCCGGATCATACTCTTCATTGGTATTAAAGAAAGAACTATTATTCCATCCCCCCACGACATATAGCTTACCACCTATTACTCCGACAGATAAATCCCACCGGGCCGTGGACATTACCGCTTTGGTACTCCACGTATTGCCTGCAGGGTCGTATTCCTCGTTGGTATTCAAGTTGGTTCCATTCCACCCGCCCACAGCATACAGCTTGCCGCCTATTATTCCCGCACCCAACTGAACCCGGGCTGTAGGCATTACTGCTTTTGCAATCCACGTATTACTCGCGGGGTCATACTCCTCGTTGGTATTCAAGAAATTACTACCATCGGAACTCCCCCCCACGGCATACAGCTTGCCGCCTATTGTTCCGGCAGCAAATGCGCCACGCGCCGTGGGCATTCTCGCTTTGGTTACCCATTTATCACCGTTCCGCCAGGGTTGCGCATATGTCCCGCTTGTGGAAATATTCACGCCGGATAGACCACTATCAAGCCCGGTAAACGCAGGTGTGGCAGCATAAGCCGCGGCCGTTATCGCGTTGCTGGACACCTCGTCAAAGTAAATTTTGGTAGGCGTTTCCACCAGCGTATAGCTTGTTACCGCGTCGGAGAGGGGGCCTTCTTGCCCTACCTCATCCACCATCGCTACTATCACTCCGTATGCCGTGTTGGTGGATAAGCCGGTCTGGGTAAAGCTATTGACTGACTGCGATACCGGCGATGCCATATCGGAAGTCTGGTACACATTATATGCACGGGCCTCCGGCAGAGAATCCCAGGACCAGGTAATGGCGCCTGGCGACAGGGGCGTGCCGGTAATATTATTTACCATTCCCCATTTAGTCTGAGTGGAGCCTGTGTTCACATAATTCGCCGCGCCTCCCCAGTTAAGGCTCCCCACCCTGAAATAATAAGTCGTCCCGCTGGAAAGCCCCGAAACGGTTAGAGTAGAGAGCACAGGGGATAGGGTATTGGAAGAAGCCAAAACACCGGAAAAGTCGGAAGCGGTGGAAGCCTGAACCATATAACCTTCGCAGGCGGAAGAAGAAGGCGAGGCGGGGAAAGAAAGCCAGTTCACCGTTACGCTCGAATAATAAATATTTTGGAACTGCCCTCCCGTGACCTGGTTTGCCAGAGTTGAGGTGGAACCCAGATCTGCGTAAGCGGATGTGGACGCCATTACCGCGTTAACCCTGAAATAATAGGTAGTGTTAGACTCCATGTTTTCAACAACAGCCTGGGTGGCGTAAGTGGCGGAGCTTTTGTTCCCCGTGTAATAGTTAGGAAATACGCCGGAGGAAGCTTCAAGGTTGTAAATGGTTCCGGGTTCGTTGCCGGCAGCGTTCCACCGGGCCGTAATGCTGGAAACAAAAACCGCGCTAAATGCGGGCTGCGCGGCAATAGGTTCGGCAGGCAGCCACTTTACTTTGTTTCCGGGGTCATAGTCGTTTGTCCCGCCCGCATTAGCGCCCTGCCAGTTCCGCATAACCCAGTTAAGGCTGGGATTGTTCCCTTCCACATACACATTATAAAGCTGGGTATTGGGCCGCGTATTGTTAAAGGTAAGGCCGTAAAATGTGGCGGCGCTGGTTAAATCTCTGACCGTAATGTAAGCGCCGGTGGAAGATGTTCCCTGGCCCGCCAAGTCAAAGGCGGAAGATGAAATAGCCACGCCCTTATTTCCCGATAGCTGTATGCCGGCCGGGTCCATGTTGGTGAATGTAGAGTAAACGGCGGTGAAAGCGCCCGAGTCCACAAAAGTGTAGTAGGTGGAGGCGGAACTTAGCCAATCCACAATTGTGGGGAAGCTGCCGTCGGTTGTTCCACGCAGGACTATGCCGCCCGCTAAATCCACTTCCAGTTTTGAGCGGCCATTGTTGAAAGAAGAAGCCGCCGGGCCAAATAGCAGTTTTTTCTGGCGGTTGACGTCGTTTGAGGCGGCTACGGTCACAAAATCCAGCATATCGTCCACATTCAGCGTGCCGCCCACCGTGAGCCTGAAATGCACCTTGCTGCTGTCCGCAAAGTCGTGATAACCGGAGATACTCTGAGTGAATGTTCCCAGTACGCCTGAAGATGAACCCGTGACGGTCCAGGAATTGCCGCCGGTGTGCTTAACCGTTATAAGCTCCGAGAGCGTCGCCGCATCGTCAGTGGCAACAGCCGTGATGGAATGCCCCACGCCCCGCATCAGCTTAGGAGCGGTATTGGTGGAGACATATAGCCGCGAAGTATAGTCCAGCGTCAGCGTGGAGCCAGCCAGCCGATAATTACCCCATATATGCACCGTACCCGTATCAAAGTCCTGGTTATAAGAGATAAGCGAAGCCCCGTCCACATCCATACCGTCCGCGGAGACGCCGGCCAAAGGGTTGATCCTCACGCCTTTAAGTACCATGGTTTCGGCAGTTCCGCCTGGTTCAAAAAATATCTCGGCGGTAGTATTATTCAAACTGTCGCCTGCGGCGCTGTAGCCTATATTGCCGCCGACAACGGTGTTGCCGGATGAATTGCCGGCGCGAATGCCGTAGGAATTGGAGTAGATATTGTTCCCGGTCAGGGTGTTATTAGAGGCGTTCCAGAGCCAAATGCCGTAGCTTGAATTGGAGTAGAAGTTGTTCCCGGTCAGGGTGTTGTTGGAGCTGGCAAGGTAAATTCCTGGCTGTGAATTGGAGTAAGAATTATTCCGGGTCAGTGTGTTATTATTGGAGCCGGAGAGGTAAATGCCGTAGGAATTGGAGTAGAAATTGTTCCCGGTGAGGGTGTTGCTGGAGGAAGCTGACTCGAAGTAAATGCCGTCGCTTGAATTGGAGTAGGAATTGTTCCCCGTCAGGATGTTATTGGAGCCATAAAGATAAATGCCGCCGCCGGCGCTTATGGCATTGCAGTAGGAATTGTTCCCGGTCAGGGTGTTATTATTGGAGCCATAGAGATAAATTCCGCCGCCGATGCTTGTTAAATTGGAATAGGAATTGTTCCCGGTCAGGGTGTTGTTGAATGAGCCATTGAGGTAAATGCCCACGGCTGTATTGGAGTAGGAATTATTTCCGGTCAGGGTATTGCTGGAGGACCCGGCGAGCCAAATGCCGATTGAATTGGCGTAAAGGTTATTCCCGGTAAGGATGTTTGTGGAAGAGGCGTTGAGGAATATTCCATCGTAGCCATTGCGGACGGTGGAGCTGGAAATTGAGCCGTGTGTCAGGGAGTCATTAAAGGTTATACCGTATTTTCCGGCGGCGTTAGTGCCAAGGTAAGCAAACTCGCCCAAAGTAAGCGAGAAACTTGTGGCGTTCTGCGCCAGATTCCGGATATAGGCGCTGTTGCTGTTAACATCAGTGCCCGACGACTGTACCAAAACATTGCGCGTGAGATTACCCACAATGATGGGGCTGGTGGAAGACAGCGTCCGGGCCGTGTCCAGCGGCTCCGCAACCGACCAACTGACGGTGTTGGAGCCCCCGGTATGGTCCACGCTTGTAATAATGCGGCTTGAGGTGGTGGCGACCCCGTTGCCGTTGGTCGGGCCTATGGTAATAACATCCCCCGCCTGCCAGCCGTCGGTGGAGGTGGAGCCGTAGACCTTCAGGTTGGTGTCCGTCGCGCCGATACTGGCGCTGGCGAACGCGTACGGCGTTTTAGTGGAACCCCGCACGGTGAAGTTGCCGCCATTGTTAATGATAAGCCCGTACTGCCCGGCATAAGTGCCCGAAGCCAGCACCAGTTGGGCATTAATTGTTGTTGGAATGGTGTTACCCTCATTGCCGTAGTCAAGCGTCCCCCCCGCATTCACATTAATATCGCCACCCGTCAAAGTCCAGTTTGAGCTAACCTCCCGGCTGGCTTGCAATATCCCGTTAATAGTTGTAGTGGATGAAACTGCGGTCATAATATCTATAGTGATAGTATGCCCCGCGGCAATGGTGACGGCGTTGGCAGAGGTGGGAACTGTCCCGGAATCCCATGTGTCGGGGTCGGACCAGGGACCGGATTTCGCGCTGGCAATTGGCCAATCCACGTAGCCGACAGGGTCGTTTTCGTAAGCAGGGCCGCTTCTTGGGCCGGCGAATTGCCGCATGGTGATGCGCGACCCTGAGGCCAGGGAACTGCCGTTCACATTCACGGTGATGTTCGCGGAGTTAAACGCAACCTTAGGAAAAGTTAAGACAAACTGCCCGCCCAGGAAATTGATGG